>NZ_JAVFVX010000360.1:0-763 GCF_033441795.1 Streptomyces sp. ADMS
CTGCGGGCGAGGGCGGCGTGGACCCGCACCGTCGGGGGCCCCTCGGTCGGCGACGCGGGGGGCGGCGGCGCCGGCGCGGAGTGGCCGTTCGCGGTTTGCCAGCGGGCGCGCACTTCGTCGAGCGGCCCGAGCGCGTGCAGGGCGTGGTTGATGAGCCTCCCGGGGGCCAGGGTCTCGTTCTCGGCCAGGGCGCGGATGGCGCGGGCGGAGGTGGCGGCCGTGCGGGTGACGGAGGAGCGCATGATCTGCTCGCCGAGCCACTCGGCGCTGCCGGGGCCGACGCCGTCGCAGATGGCGGTGAGCTGTTCGGCGGTCAGCGTGCCGTCGGCCAGCAGACCGCGCCGCTGGGCTTCCCACAGCACGGTGATCCGGTCGATGGGCTCGCCGCGGTGGTGCAGTGCGCCCAGGCAGCGGTAGAGCTGGCCGTGGGCGGGGTCGGCGAAGTCGCCCGGTCGCAGCCAGCCGACGACCTCGTCCATCGCCTTCGGCCGCTCGACCAGGACCGACAGCAGGAACTGCTCGTCCTCGGCGACCTGGTCCGCCCGTGCCGGCGGCGGCGCGACGGGTGCTGTGGAGGGCGGCGTGGCTGGGGCGACCGGGCTCGGTTCGGACCCCCAGCGGCGCGCGAGGTCCCCGAGTACCCCGGCCAGGACGTCCGCATGGTGCAGCGCTCCCTCCACCTGACCCTGGAGGGCGTCGGCACGGGCTGCCTGGTGGAGGCGGATCGCGTGCTCGGTCACGCTGCGGTGGATCGCTCCCTCCA
>NZ_JAVFVX010000361.1:0-743 GCF_033441795.1 Streptomyces sp. ADMS
GGTGAAGCACTGGGTGGCCGCACTGGCCGTGCCCTCGGTCGTGGCCACCGTCGCTACGGCGAGAGCCCCGCACATCAGCATGCGATGCCACATTGCTTTACCGGGCATAATCGGTTCCTTTCCTGGAGGATGATTTACCGCGTGAGTCGAACGGATGGGGAGACGTGCCGGTCACATGCGGCCGTTGACGGCGTAGCCGACCTTTTCCTTCTCGAACACGTTCCGGGTCCAGTTGCCGTACCGGATATTCCCGTCCCATTCGTAGAAGGTTCCGCCCTGGCAGCCTCGGTTCGTCTTCGCCCAGCCGCCGGAGAAATCTCCGTGTGGGTCCAACGGTGAACCGCGACCTGAACGGGTTGTCCGTCACCGACATTGAGATGCGCGGACCACGTGAAAGACGTCCTGATCTGGGTGGTCTTCTGACAACCCGAGATCAAGGGATCGGGAAGTTGCACCACTTGCCGGACGGCGACCTGGCATTACCCAGATCGGTGCCGCCGCCGATTGCCCAGCCGGTGGTGGTCGTCCTCGAGTTCTCCCACGCGTAGTCGCAGGTGCGGCCCTGCGGGCACTGGAACTCGGTGCCGCGCCAGACCCGGTCGTCCCAGGTGTTGCCGGCTCGCTGGCGGGTTGTCGAGCGGGTGGCCTGTCCGCCGCCGGTGCCGGGGACGATCTGCGTGCCGTCGGAAATAGCTCTGGGTGAAGCACTGGGTGGCCGCACTGGCCGTGCCCTCGGTCGTGGC
>NZ_JAVFVX010000362.1:0-741 GCF_033441795.1 Streptomyces sp. ADMS
TGGCCTCCTCGATGAGGGAGATCAGCGGGGTGGCGGCGGGGACGGCGACGTCGACTCCCCAGCGCTCGTCGAACAGCCAGGCGTTCTCGGCGTCGTTGACGCGGGCGGCGACGCGGTCCACGGCGAACTGCCGTTTGGCGAGCAGGCTGACGACGAGGTCGGCGGTGAGGGCACCCGCGTGCTCCAGGAGGGCGGATCCGCAGGCGTCTCCGGCGATCAGACGGAGGACGAGGCGGCCTTCCAGTTCGGCGATGCGGTCGCCGTCGGCGTCGATCAGCGTCACATCGTTGTGGGCGGCGGTAAGCACCTGGGTGATCTTGGCCAAGGCTTGCATCGCGAGCTCCAAGGCGCTCGGGAACATGTCGGCGGCTACGGGCTCCATGTGGGCGCCAACCACCATCCTTGGACCTGCCTGCCGCAGCCGCCAGGGCCGTCCGGGCCGGGTATCCGGGCCGTTCGGCCGCGGACACCGTGACACCGCTGCGGGGCCGGTGGACCGTCCGAACCCGTCATGGCCGGTCCCGGGTCTCCTGCGCCGCAGTCGCCCGTGTCACCAGCCTGATGGCTGAGGCCGCCCGGCGCCACGTCACCGCTCATCGGCCGGTCGGCCCTCGTGGCGGCCACAAGCCCCATGGCAGCGGCGAGTGACCGGGGCGAGTCTGGAGACGGAAGGCAATGGCGTCCGGACGTGGGAGACACGATGAGTGGTCTGGTGGTCGTGGGTGTGGACGGGTCGGCGTC
>NZ_JAVFVX010000363.1:0-736 GCF_033441795.1 Streptomyces sp. ADMS
ATCAAGATCTCCGTCAAGCACAACGACCCGGTGATCATGGTCAACGCCTACCGGCAGCTCGCGGAGGCCTGCGACTACCCGTTGCACCTGGGCGTGACCGAGGCGGGCCCCGCGTTCCAGGGCACGATCAAGTCGGCCGTCGCCTTCGGCGCGCTGCTCAGCGAGGGCATCGGCGACACGATCCGTGTCTCGCTGTCCGCGCCGCCGGTCGAGGAGATCAAGGTCGGCAACCAGATCCTGGAGTCCCTCAACCTTCGTCAGCGTGGCCTGGAGATCGTGTCGTGTCCGTCCTGCGGGCGCGCCCAGGTCGACGTCTACAAGCTGGCCGAGGAAGTTACGGCCGGGTTGGAAGGCATGGAGGTGCCGCTGCGCGTCGCGGTCATGGGATGTGTGGTGAACGGCCCCGGCGAGGCGCGGGAAGCGGACCTCGGTGTCGCCTCCGGTAACGGCAAGGGTCAGATCTTCGTGAAGGGCGAGGTCATCAAGACGGTCCCCGAGTCGAAGATCGTGGAGACGCTGATCGAGGAGGCGATGAAGATCGCCGAGCAGATGGAGGCGGACGGAATCGCTTCGGGGGAGCCCTCGGTTTCCGTGGCGGGCTGATTTCCGCACCCGCCCGTCCCGTCCTCGGGTGCGCTGCCCTCGCCCCCCGCTCCCCAAACGCCGGAGGGGCTGACATACCCAGCCTGTCCGGCGTTCGAGGGGAGGGCAGGTTGAGCCCCGGTTTCTTTCTCGC
>NZ_JAVFVX010000364.1:0-725 GCF_033441795.1 Streptomyces sp. ADMS
CCGGGGAAGTTCTGCAGGTCGTGCGCCGATCCGCTGGTGACGTACTTGGCGCGGGCGGTGCGGCCGGTGCGGTCCGAGCTGGTGCGTCCGCCGGAGTTGTACGGGGGGTCGGTGATGACGGCGTTGACGCTCTCGTCCGGGAGGGTCTTCAGCACGGTGAGGGCGTCGCCTCGGTGCAGCGTGTAGCTCATGTGCGGGGCCTCTTTCAGGGCACGACGGGACTGGGCCAGCTCCGGACGGCGGTCAACAGCGGTCGTTCGGAGTGGGGTTGCGCCGGAGGTTAGCCGCGTTTTCCGGCCGCACCTAACGAGCCCGTGTCGTACTCCGGGCCCGGGTTCGGCGGTCGTTTGGTGCGGCCGGAATCCCGGTCTACTGTCTCGCCATGTCACCGAGGCGGAGCCCGGCTCCACCCCCGCTGACCTGTGCTGATCCGTGTTGCCGCGTCCAAAAGTGCGGCCCAGAGGGCACGTTGATCCCCCCGTTCTCGAAGCCATGAGGAGACCCAGTGCACCGCCTGAGATTACGAGCGCGGCTGGCTGCCGCGCATGACCTGAGACCGGCGTCCGGGAGCTACCAACTCCCCTGACACGGGCCCGCCCTGAGAGGCGGATTCACATCGGCGCGGTGCCGACGGCTTTGCACGAGAAGTCGGCACCGCGCCTCCTACGAACCCGAGGAGCCGCTGCGATGCAGCACGCCCTGATACGCCCACGCCCTGACCCAAC
>NZ_JAVFVX010000365.1:0-724 GCF_033441795.1 Streptomyces sp. ADMS
CTCCTGGAGATCGGCAAGAAGCTCGGCATCCCGCCCCTGGTGACGAACGACTCGCACTACACGTACGCGCACGAGTCGGTCGCGCACGACGCGCTGCTGTGCATCCAGACCGGCAAGAACCTCTCCGACCCGGACCGCTTCCGCTTCGACGGCACCGGCTACTACCTGAAGTCCACGGACGAGATGTACGCCATCGACTCCTCGGACGCCTGGCAGGAGGGCTGCGCCAACACCCTCCTGGTGGCCGAACAGATCGACACCTCCGGCATGTTCGAGGCGAAGAACCTCATGCCGAAGTTCGACATCCCGGACGGCTTCACCGAGATCACCTGGTTCCAGGAAGAAGTCCGGCGCGGCATGAACCGCCGCTTCAACGGCGACGTCCCCGACGACCGCCAGAAGCAGGCCGAGTACGAGATGGACGTCATCATCCAGATGGGGTTCCCGGGCTACTTCCTCGTCGTCGCCGACTTCATCATGTGGGCCAAGAAGCAGGGCATCGCGGTCGGCCCCGGCCGTGGATCCGCGGCCGGTTCGATCGTCGCGTACGCCATGGGCATCACCGACCTCGACCCGATCCCGCACGGTCTGATCTTCGAGCGGTTCCTCAACCCCGAGCGCGTGTCCATGCCCGATGTCGACATCGACTTCGACGAGCGCCGGCGCGTCGAGGTGATCAGGTACGTGACCGAGAAGTACGGCGCCGACAAGGTCGCCATGATCG
>NZ_JAVFVX010000366.1:0-723 GCF_033441795.1 Streptomyces sp. ADMS
GTACGGCGGCGGCGCGCACCGCGAGGCCGGGGACGCGGTCGATGACGTCCATGACCAGGCGGTAGCGGTCGAGGTCGTTGCGGACGACCATGTCGAACGGCGTCGTCGTCGTGCCGGACTCCTTGTAGCCGCGCACGTGAAGGTTCTTGTGCCCGGTGCGGCGGTAGGCGAGGCGGTGGATCAGCCAGGGATAGCCGTGGTAGGCGAAGATCACCGGCCTGTCGGTAGTGAACAGTCCGTCGTACTCGAAGTCGCTCATCCCGTGCGGGTGTTCCTCGCGCGGGAGGAGCCGGGTCATGTCGACGACGTTGACCACGCGCACGGCCAGGTCGGGCAGATGCCGGCGGAGCAGCTGTGCGGCGGCGAGCACCTCCAGGGTGGGCACGTCGCCCGCGCAGGCGAGGACCACGTCGGGTTCGCGGGTGCCGTTGTCGGTGCCGGCCCACTCCCAGATGCCGGCCCCGCGGGTGCAGTGGGCCCGGGCGGCGTCCATGGAGAGCCAGTCGAAGCAGGGCTGCTTGCCCGCCACGATGACGTTGACGTAGTCGCGGCTGCGCAGGACGTGGTCCGCGACCGACAGGAGCGTGTTGGCGTCCGGCGGGAGGTAGACGCGGACGACCTCGGGGCTCTTGTTGAGGACGTGGTCGACGAAGCCGGGGTCCTGGTGCGAGAAGCCGTTGTGGTCCTGGCGCCACACGTGCGAGGTGAGCAGGTAGTTGAGGG
>NZ_JAVFVX010000367.1:0-720 GCF_033441795.1 Streptomyces sp. ADMS
GTACGGCGGCGGCGCGCACCGCGAGGCCGGGGACGCGGTCGATGACGTCCATGACGAGGCGGTAGCGGTCGAGGTCGTTGCGGACGACCATGTCGAAGGGTGTGGTCGTGGTGCCGGACTCCTTGTAGCCGCGCACGTGCAGGTTCTGGTGGCCGGTGCGGCGGTAGGCGAGGCGGTGGATCAGCCAGGGGTAGCCGTGGTAGGCGAAGATCACCGGCTTGTCGGTGGTGAACAGGCCGTCGTACTCGAAGTCGCTCATGCCGTGCGGGTGTTCCTCGCGGGGCAGCAGCCGGGTCATGTCGACGACGTTGACCACGCGCACGGCGAGCTGGGGCAGGTGACGCCGAAGCAGCTGCGCGGCGGCCAGCACCTCCAAAGTGGGCACGTCTCCGGCACAGGCCAGGACGACATCGGGTTCACCGCCGTTCTCCGTGCCGGCCCACTCCCAGATCCCGGCGCCCCGGGCGCAGTGTGCGCGGGCGGCGTCCATCGGCAGCCAGTCGAAGCAGGGCTGCTTGCCGGCCACGACGACATTGACGTAGTCGCGGCTGCGCAGCACGTGGTCCGCCACCGACAGCAGCGTGTTGGCGTCCGGCGGCAGGTAGACGCGCACGACCTCGGGGCTCTTGTTGAGGACGTGGTCGACGAAGCCGGGGTCCTGGTGGGAGAAGCCGTTGTGGTCCTGGCGCCACACGTGCGAGGTGAGCAGGTAGTTGAGGG
>NZ_JAVFVX010000368.1:0-697 GCF_033441795.1 Streptomyces sp. ADMS
TCGGGATGCCCGCGCGTCACCAACCAGCTCTCCGGATACCCGGGCGGGTGGTCGGTGGGTGGTTCCTGAGGCGGAGAGATGATCAGGGCGCTGCCGTCGGGGAGTTCGGCGTGGACGATGTAGTCGCTGAGGCCGTACTCGACGGTGCAGGCCAGGCCGCGCTGCCGAAGTGGCGCGGTGAGGTGGCTGTACTGATGCTCATGCTCCGAGGCACCGGCGGCGGCTTCCTGGATGAAGGGTTCGCTGGTGCGCGCAGTGACGTGTGTGCCCTCGCGTTGGAGGGTGACCAGGGTCTGATCGGGGCGCATGTGGGCTTCTCCGTGGCTGGTCGTCCCCAGCGGTCGACGGCGGGAAGCCGCAGCCGGGCGGGGACTTGTAGGGGGTAGTGGCGTCCGTCGAGGATCCGGCGATCGGGTGGTTTGGCCTCGCCGGAAGTCGGTGCTAGAGGCGTCAGCGCGAGCGGCGCGCGGCAGGGGGGTCCGACGTCGCCGAGGCGGGCGGCGAAGTGGGAGAGGCACCACGTTGGCCGGAGGCGGATCGGGCCAGGGCGGCCTGGACACGCCCGGTGTGCGCAGACTGGTCGACGCCGATCCGGTCGGTCAGGTGATCGGCAGCCCTGGCCAACGCCGCTCCGCTGTAGCCGAGTTCGTCGGCGTAGTGCCAGCCTTCGGAGTTGCGGATCTCGCGGGCTCGTTCC
>NZ_JAVFVX010000369.1:0-690 GCF_033441795.1 Streptomyces sp. ADMS
TCGGGATGCCCGCGCGTCACCAACCAGCTCTCCGGATACCCGGGCGGGTGGTCGGCGGCGGGTTCTTGGGGTGGAGAGATGATCAAGGCGCTGCCGTCGGGGAGTTCGGCGTGGACGATGTAGTCACTGAGGCCGTACTCGACGGTGCAGGCCACGCCGCGCTGCCGAAGTGGCGTGGTCAAGTAGCTGTACTCGTGCTCACGCTCCGACGTGCCGACGACGGTTTCCCGGATGACGGGTTCGCTGGTACGCGCCGTGATGCGTGTTCCCTCGCGTTGGAAGGTGACCAGGGTCTGATCGGGGCGCATGTGGGCTTCTCCGTGGCCGGTCGCCCCCGGTAAGCGGCGGCGGGAAGTCGCAGCTGAGCGGGGACTTGTAGGGGTAGTGGCGTTCGTCGAGGATGCGGCGATATGGCGGTTTGGCCTCGCCGGAAGTCGGTGCTAGAGGCGCGAGCGGCGCGCGGCAGGGGGGTCCGACGCCGCCGAGGTGGGAGGCGAAGTGGGAGAGGCACCAGGTTGGCCGGAGGCGGATCGGGCCAGGGCTGCCTGGACTCGCCCGGTGTGCGCAGACTGGTCGACGTCGATCCGGTCGGTCAGGTGATCGGCAGCCCTGGCCAACGCCGCTCCGCTGTAGCTGAGTTCGTCGGCGTAGTGCCAGCCTTCGGAGTTGCGGATCTCGCGGGCTCGTTCC
>NZ_JAVFVX010000036.1:0-59916 GCF_033441795.1 Streptomyces sp. ADMS
GCCCGTCCGGCGTTTGAGGACAAGGCCCGTTCAGGGCCGTAGGGGGTCTGGGGGCACAGCCCCCAGGGACGGGACCGGGAATGCACCCCCGGTCCCGAAGGTTGCCCGTCTCGGAGGGCGGGAAGCACACGGGCGTACCCTGGTGTACGCCGAAGAATCGAAGCTACAGGGAGCCATCGTGTCCGCAGTCGCACCCGACGGACGCAAGATGCTGCGCCTGGAGGTCCGGAACGCCCAGACCCCCATCGAGCGCAAGCCCGAGTGGATCAAGACCCGGGCGAGAATGGGTCCCGAGTACACGAAGATGCAGAACCTCGTGAAGAGCGAGGGCCTGCACACCGTCTGCCAGGAAGCCGGCTGCCCCAACATCTACGAGTGCTGGGAGGACCGCGAGGCCACCTTCCTCATCGGCGGCGACCAGTGCACCCGGCGCTGCGACTTCTGCCAGATCGACACCGGCAAGCCCGAGGCCCTCGACCGCGACGAGCCCCGCCGCGTCGGGGAGTCCGTGGTCACCATGGACCTCAACTACGCCACCATCACCGGCGTCGCCCGCGACGACCTGGAGGACGGCGGCGCCTGGCTGTACGCCGAGACCGTGCGCCAGATCCACCAGCAGACCGAAGGGCGCGAGAGCGGGCGTACGAAGGTCGAGCTGCTCGCGCCCGACTTCAACGCCGTGCCGGAGCTGCTGGCCGAGGTCTTCTCCTCCCGGCCCGAGGTCTTCGCGCACAACGTCGAGACGGTCCCCCGCATCTTCAAGCGCATCCGCCCCGGCTTCCGCTACGACCGCTCGCTCAAGGTCATCACCGACGCGCGAGACTACGGTCTGGTCACGAAGTCGAACCTGATCCTCGGCATGGGCGAGACCCGTGAGGAGGTCAGCGAGGCCCTGCGCCAGCTGCACGGGGCCGGGTGCGAGCTGATCACCATCACGCAGTACCTGCGTCCGACCGTCCGGCACCACCCCGTCGAGCGCTGGGTCAAGCCGCACGAGTTCGTCGAGCTGAAGGAGGAGGCCGAGCAGATCGGCTTCTCCGGTGTCATGTCCGGCCCGCTGGTCCGTTCCTCGTACCGCGCCGGGCGGCTGTACCAGATGGCCATCGAGAAGCGTGGCTCCTACATCGCCTCGCAGGCGGTCTGAGCGAGGCCCCGGATTCGGGTACGGCCTCTGACACACCGTCACCCTCCCTGCCCAGCAAGGGTGCGGCAGACGTGTGAATTCGCGCACAAGTGACTACTGGCCAGTAACGGCCGAATCGATGCGGTCTTGACCGTCCTCGCAGTTGAGGGCATACGTCAGGGCCGCATCGGCGGTTTCACCTTCCGTATCAAGGCTTCATCGGTGTTTGACCGGCAAGTCACGCCCTGGTAACACCAATCAGTGACCCTGGTTCTACACGATGTACACCCTTACCCAGAGCCGTTCCGAGGGGGGACCTCCACCATGCAGGCCGCGCCCGTCCGCGCCACACCCATCCCGTCGTTCACCGATGCGCTGCGCGCCGTCGAGTCGCTGCTCATGAGCAGCGGCCAGCGCACCGCCCGCCAGAACGCCTGGACCTCCGTTCTGGAGGACCGTCGCCGCGCCAAGGACCGGGTCGAGGCGCAGCGCGTCCTCGAACAGGCCATGGCCACCCACCTCTGACCACGCCCCCCGGCCCTCCTCCCGACGGCACCGCCGTCGTCGGCGCTTCCAGAGCCACGTAGACTTCACGGCATGGCGAGGAAGGAAACCGCGGCGGACGCCGCGAACCCCGGGCGACTCAAGCAGATCGCCCTGACGTACAAGATGACCCGCAAGGCCGACAAGAAGATCGGTCTTGTACTCGCGGCTGTCGGAATCAGCACCCTCGGTGTCTTCCTCGCGATCGGCTTCTTGATCGGTCACCCGATCTATCTCGGCATTCTCGGCCTCCTGCTCGCCTTCCTCGCGACGGCGATCGTGTTCGGACGCCGGGCCGAGCGGGCCGCCTTCGGGCAGATGGAGGGCCAGCCGGGTGCCGCTGCGGCCGTGCTGGACAACATCGGCCGAGGCTGGACGACGACTCCGGCGGTGGCGATGAACCGCAGCCAGGACGTGGTGCACCGTGCGGTCGGCAAGGCCGGCATCGTGCTGGTCGCCGAGGGCAACCCGAACCGGGTGAAGAGCCTGCTGGCCGCCGAGAAGAGGAAGATGGCCCGCATCGTCGCGGACGTGCCGGTGCACGATCTGCTGGTCGGCACGGGTGAGGGGCAGGTCGAGCTGAAGAAGCTCCGCACGACCATGATGAAGCTTCCGCGCGTCCTGGCCGGCCCCCAGGTGACCGCCACCAACGACCGGCTGCGGGCGATGGGCGACCTGATGAGCAACATGCCGCTGCCGAAGGGCCCGATGCCCAAGGGGATGCGCATGCCGCGCGGCGGCAAGATGCGCTGAGGCGAGCGGCCTCGCATGACATACGGCGATGGGGGCACCCGGATCACTCCGGGTGCCCCCATCGCCGTATGTCATGCATCGCCGTATGCCACGCGCGAGCTGGATCTGAGCTAGATCCGCACTTCCACCGTGCGCGCCAGCCGGTCGTGCAGCCCGCGGCCGTCACGGTCCCAGATCATGGGCGGGATGGCGAGGAAGGCCAGGAGAGTCCTCAGCGCGGCGCGCGGCGGACTGACGCGACCGCTGTCCACGGCGACGACCCGCAGGCCGAAAAGCCGCTTGCCCGGGGTGAAACCGAGCGTGCTCAGCGTGAGAAGGAACAGCACGAAGAGGATGAGCGGCGCCCAGATCTGCGCCGCCTCGTGATAGCTGTCCGCCACAAGGCCGTATGCGATCAAGAGGCACATACCCCAGTCGACGGCGAGGGCGCCGAGCCGGCGGCCCGGGCGGGCGATCGAACCGGGGCCCTCCTTCGGCAGACCGAGCTGTTCGCCCCGGTATCCGAAGTCGACACCGGCTTCCTCCGCGGCGGCGCGCGGTCCGGAGAGCCACGATCCGATTACTTGCCTGTTGTCCACCCGGCCACCGTACTGCGCCCGGATTTCGATACCCACAGGTGGGTCGCCCGGCCCGAGTCCGGTTAACTTGGTCGAAACAAATGGGTCATGCCTGAGAAATCACCTGTCCCTATGGTCGGATCCAACGTGTGCCACCGCACTGGCCGCACGAACGAACTACCACCCCGGCACGGACGGCCGGGAGTAGGAGGAGCTGGATGTTCCAGAACGCCGACGAGGCCAAGAAGTTCATCGCGGACGAGGACGTCAAGTTCGTCGACGTCCGCTTCTGCGACCTGCCGGGTGTGATGCAGCACTTCACACTGCCGGCGACGGCCTTCGACCCGGACGAGGAACTTGCCTTCGACGGCTCCTCGATCCGCGGCTTCCAGGCCATCCACGAGTCCGACATGGCGCTCCGCGCCGACCTCTCCACCGCGCGTGTCGACCCGTTCCGCCGCGACAAGACGGTCAACATCAACTTCTTCATCCACGACCCGATCACGGGCGAGCAGTACTCCCGTGACCCGCGCAACGTGGCCAAGAAGGCCGAGGCGTACCTGGCGTCGACCGGTATCGCGGACACCGCGTACTTCGGTCCCGAGGCCGAGTTCTACGTCTTCGACAGCGTGCGCTTCGCGACCAGCGCGAACGAGTCCTTCTACCACATCGACTCCGAGGCGGGCGCCTGGAACACCGGTGCGCTGGAGGACAACCGCGGCTACAAGGTCCGCTACAAGGGCGGTTACTTCCCGACCCCGCCGGTCGACCACTTCGCCGACCTGCGTGCGGAGATCTCCCTGGAGCTGGCCAACTCCGGCCTCCAGGTCGAGCGCCAGCACCACGAGGTGGGCACCGCCGGCCAGGCCGAGATCAACTACAAGTTCAACACGCTGCTCGCCGCGGCCGACGACCTCCAGCTCTTCAAGTACATCGTGAAGAACGTGGCCTGGCGCAACGGCAAGACCGCGACCTTCATGCCGAAGCCGATCTTCGGTGACAACGGTTCGGGCATGCACGTCCACCAGTCGCTGTGGACGGGCGGCTCCCCGCTCTTCTACGACGAGGCCGGTTACGCGGGCCTGTCGGACATCGCCCGCTACTACATCGGCGGCATCCTCAAGCACGCCCCGTCGCTGCTCGCCTTCACCAACCCGACGGTGAACTCGTACCACCGCCTGGTCCCGGGCTTCGAGGCCCCGATCAACCTGGTGTACTCGCAGCGCAACCGCTCCGCGGCCATGCGTATCCCGATCACGGGCTCCAACCCGAAGGCCAAGCGCGTCGAGTTCCGGGCACCCGACTCCTCCGGCAACCCGTACCTCGCCTTCTCGGCACTGCTGCTGGCGGGCCTGGACGGCATCAAGAACAAGATCGAGCCGGCCGAGCCGATCGACAAGGACCTGTACGAGCTGGCTCCCGAGGAGCACGCGAGCGTGGCGCAGGTCCCGACCTCCCTCCCGGCCGTCCTCGACTCCCTGGAGCGCGACCACGAGTTCCTCCTCCAGGGCGACGTGTTCACGCCGGACCTGATCGAGACGTGGATCGACTTCAAGCGCACGAACGAGATCGCGCCGCTGCAGCTGCGTCCGCACCCGCACGAGTTCGAGCTGTACTTCGACGTGTGAGTCGGCCGGCGCCGCCAGGCGCCCGGTAACGGTGTACGTCAGCGCCCTCGCCCCGGTTTCGGTGGCGGGGGCGCTGACGTTTTCGCGTTGGCGTGTCAGGGGCCGTTCCTGTGCGCGGAGAGGCGCTGTCAGAGGGGCGCACTATGCTTCACAGTCCTCGCACGGTCATGGGAACAGACGGGACACGGAAGGCAACCGGGATGACGGGGAAGTCCGAGCACGACGACAGCGAGTGGGAGTTCGACTACCGGTGGGCGCGCGACGCCCCGCACAAGGAGCCTTCGGCCCGGGCGCGAATGCTCGCGGCCCGCTGGAAGGAGAACCCGCCGGAGCCGATACCGTTCCGGGGTGAACCCGAGGCGTCGGGGCCGCGCAGGTCGTCGTGGATGTCGACGGCCGTGGTCGTGGGCTGCGTCGCCGCGATCATCCTGCTGCTGGGGTACACCCGGTTCCGGGCCCCCTACTAGTACCCAGGGTGCGCCTGCCAGCACAGGAAGTGCTGCCAGGCGCTCGCGGCTTCCTTTTACCTGGCCCAGGACAGAACGGGGCCGCTTCATGGGTAGGGGCAGGTGCACACTGGACAGTGGGGCGGGTGCCTGACTGTGGGGTGAGGCGGATGTCGAGCCGACTGCGGAGCGATCGGCGGCTGACCGTGCGGATGACGGTCACCCTGTTTCTGCTCGGACTGCTGTACGTGGCCTTCGTCGCCGCGTTGATCGTGTTGCTGAAGTCCTGGGTGCTGGTCGTGGTGGTCGCGGCGGGGTTCCTCGCAGCGCAGTACTGGTTCTCCGACCGGGTCGCCCTGTTCGCGATGCGCGGGCGGGTCGTGGAGCGGGAGGAGTATCCGCAGCTGCACGGGGTGATCGACCGGCTGTGTGCCGTCGCCGACCTGCCCAAACCCTCGGTCGCCGTTTCGGACATGGATATGCCGAACGCATTCGCGACCGGGCGGAACGCCGATCACGCCGTGGTGTGCGTGACCACCGGACTGCTGCGACGGCTGGAACCGGCGGAGCTGGAGGGTGTGCTCGCGCACGAGCTCTCCCACGTCGCACACAAGGACGTCGCCGTGATCACCGTCGCGTCCTTCCTCGGCGTCATCGCAGGGCTCGTCGTGCGGTTCGCCTTCTACTCCCAGTTGTTCGGCGGGGGCCGACGGGACCAGAACACCGCCGTCGTCTTCATGGCGGTGATGGGCGTCTCCGCGGCCGTGTACACGCTCAGCTTCCTGCTGATCCGTGCTCTGTCCCGGTACCGGGAACTGGCCGCCGACCGCTCCGCCGCGCTGCTCACCGGGCGGCCCTCGGCGCTGGCCTCCGCGCTCACCAAGGTCTCCGGCGACATCGCGCGGATCCCGTCGAAGGACCTGCGGACCGCGCAGGCCTTCAACGCCTTCTACTTCACGCCCGCCCTCGGCAAGGAGCCGGGCCTGGCCCGGTACTTCTCCACCCATCCGAGTCTGGAGCAGCGACTCGATCAACTGGGGCAGATCTCCGCCGAGCTGGGCCAGGTGGCGGCTCCCGGGTCCGGGAAGCCGTGAGGTGGGTCGTCCGCGGCGAGTCGTGAGCCGAGGAGAGTCGATGGGGCTGCTGGACATGCTGCTGGGGCGCGCCAAGCCCGTCGCGCCCGATCTCGACCGGCTCTTCGGGCTGCCGTCGGCCGCCGTGCCCCTCCAGGCGGCGGCCGGCTTCACGCCCACTGGCCGGGGATCGGTGTGCTTCGCCACCGTGGAGGGCGCGGCCTTCGACGACGTACGCGAGGAGGTGCAGTCACTGCTCGACGCGGATACGGGACGGACCGGGCCGCCGGTTGAGCTGGTCCGGGACGAGTACGGGTACCCGTGGCTGGTGTCACGGCGCGGGCCCGAGGATCTGCCCGCGCTGGTCGGGGATCTGCAACGCGGTCAACAGTGCGCTGGAGGCGAGTGGGTTCGGGCCGCAGCTGTTGTGTTCTGTCATCGGGTTCGAGCGTGCGGAGAGTGCAGGTGGGGGTGCAGGTGGGGCGCGGCTTGGGCTTGTCTACCTCTACAAGCGCGGAACCTTCTGTCCCTTCTCGCCGCTGACCGGTGATGACGGTCACGCCGACGGCCAACGGCGGGACAGTGCACTGGAGTTGCAGGTGAGGGCCGCGCTCGGCGATGACCTGCGGATCGAGCAGGACCTGAGCCGGTGGTTCCCGGTGTGGAGTGCCCCCGGTCTGTGAGATCGACCGAGGGGCACCCTCACTACTGGCCCCGCTCCCGGCGGTAGCGGCGCTCCCACTTGGCCTGCTGGTCCCGGCGCTCGCGGTAGGCGCGGTAGCTGGCGGGCGAGGAACCCGCGGACGGGCCGCCGCTCCCGGACGAGGAGGCCGCCGTGCCGCTGCCCGTGCGGCCGTAGCGGAAGTAGACGAAGAGCAGGCCGGCCGCGGCGAGCCACAGGATGGTGTTGTTGAAGCCCATGACGATCAGGACGACGGTCGCGGAAATGATCAAGGTGCCCATGACGGGACTCCTTGTGAGTGGCGTGGGTGGCTGAGCGGTGATGTGCGTGACGGTGTACGCCGACGGGGTGCTGGGGGTGGGCGCCCGTCCGTCGGTGCGTAGAGAGTAGCCCCGGGTCCCGCGAGTGGTGCCTGTCCGTCGGGAAGCGGTCTCGACAGCCTCGCTACGCCTGTCCAGCGTAGGGACGGAGGGGGAGCCGCCGCATCCGCATTTCTCCGTGGGTGACATGAGTGACGTGACTGACATGGATGACCTGGGTGGCGTGAGTGAATGGGCGTATGAGTGAGCTGCCTCCCTTCACGTTCGGCTTCGACGGTGAACGACTCAGCGGGGTGTACGGCGGTGATCCGGGCGGGGTCACCGTCGTTCTGCTGCACGGCGCCGGCGCCGGAAGCAAGGAACGGCTGGTGCCGCTGCTCGCCGAGTTCGTCGCGCGTGGCTGCCACGGGCTCGCCTTCGACTTCTCCGGACATGGTGAAAGCACGGGTGCGCTGAGCGAGTTGAGCTTGCGGCGACGCTTCGAGCAGGCCGTCGGCGTCATTGACGCGCGTGTCCCGGCGGACAGTCCCCTGGTTCTGGTCGGGTTCAGCATGAGTGGTCAGACGGTGGCCGATCTCGCCGGGCACTACGGCGGGCGGGTCGCCGCTCTGGGGCTGTGCGCACCCGCGGTGTACGGGGCGGAGGCGTGGGGTGTGCCGTTCGGTGACGGGGACGGCCGCTTCAGCGAGTTGATCCGGACGCCGGACAGTTGGCGCGGGGCGCCCGCGCTGGAAGTGCTGCGGGCGTACGAGGGGCGGGCGGTACTGACGGTTCCGGGCAGCGATCACATCATCCCGGCCGAGGTGACCGACGCGGTGACAGAGGCACTGGCGGCCCGTGCGCAGTTCACACGCCTCGAACTCGGCGACGCGGACCACTTCTTGGGACTGTGGTTCCGCGAACACGCGGACGACCGGAGGGGGTTCGTGGACGCCGTGCTCACCGGGCTGGACGACCGCGGTTGGACGGCGACGCGCTGCTGGGTGGCCAAGCACTTGCCGGATGGGCGATCCGTACGTGACGCATTGACGCTGTACGGCGGTTGGAGCTCCCAGATGCGCCGACTGAGCCTCGACGACGACAGCGGTCTGGTGCTGCGGTCCTTCGTGAAGCCGTTCTTCCGGCATCACGCGCCGGACCTGCTGGCCCGGGAGGCGGACGTACTGACGATGCTGGCGGACCGGGACGGAATCCCCGTGCCCCGGCTGATCGCCGTCGACACCACCGCCGAACACTGCGACCATCCGTCGCTGTTGATGTCGCTGATGCCGGGGCAGGTACGGGTCGACGACGCGGAGGACCTGGAACGGCGGCTGGATCTGCTCGCGGCCCAGCTCGTACGGATCCACCGGGTCGTACCGAAGGAACCAGAGCAGCGCCCGCGGCCCTATCAGGCCTGGACGTCTCCCGAACGGGTGCGTACGCCGGGCGGCGAGTTGTGGGAGCGGGCCGTGGACGTGATCCGGCGCGAGGCTCCCGCGTACGACGGGTGTTTCCTGCACCGGGACTTCCACCCCGGGAACGTGTTGTTCGAGGGCGCGGGCGACAACCTGCGGATCAGCGGGGTCGTGGACTGGGTCGAGACCTCGTGGGGCCCCGCCGACCTCGACGTCGCCCACTGCTCCACGGCGCTCGCGCTGCTGCACGGTGCGGAGTACGGGCTCGGCTTCCGGGAGCGCTACGAGGCGCAGGGTGGGCGCCGACCGGCCGACGGACGGGACCATTTGTACTGGCGGCTGCTCGACGCACTGGCCTACGCCCCTGACGCCGGAAAACTCGCCGGGCCCTGGCGGGAGTTGGGGCGGGTGGATCTGACGGCGAGGACGCTTGAGGGGCGGCTCGAGGGTTACGTGGGCGGGTTGTTGGAGCGGTATGCGTGAGCGGCTGGCGGGCGGGGTTCTCCGCCCCCGCCGCCCCTGCCCGTCCCCTCCTGCCCCTAAAGGCTGCGCCCCCAGACCCCCAGACACCCGGCCGCACTGAAGGCGCTTGTGCTCGAACTCCCCCAGAGAGGGGCCCAGCCGGGCTGGAGACGGAAGTGCCGGGCGCCCTGGGACAAGCAGGGCACCCGGCGCCTTGTTCAGCGCGAGTAGCGCATCAGCGCCCGCACCATGTGGCAGGTGGTGTCCGACGGTGAGTGGACGCCGATCAGGTCCGCCGCGTTGCGGATCGTCTCGTTGCGAGCCTGGTTCGGCATGTAGACGCCCGAGTCGAGCAGGGCGATCGCGAGGCGCATCGCCTTGAGGCGACGGTTGTGCGTGACGTACCAGTCGCGGGGTCGGCCCGGCGGCAGCGGGCGCTTCTCCACGGGCGCGCACGGCAGTTCGAGCAGGACCCCCCTCCTGGCGGTGGACTGGGTGGGCAACGGCTTGAGAGCGGCAGCGGGCACAGACATCCTCCTGTCGCGGTCAGGGTGGCACCGAAACCCCCGGCGCCACCCTCGAACACTGCTTCTATTCTACTGCCCGGCACTGACAAAAGCCCCTGGCCACAAGGCCTCTGGCGTACCGTGAGCCCCATGGAAATCTGGATCAACCCGGCCTGTTCCAAGTGCCGCGGGGCACTGTCGCTGCTCGACGCGGAAGGGGCCGGCTACACCGTCCGCCGCTACCTGGAGGACCAGCCCACCGAGGACGAGATTCGTGACGTACTCGACCGGCTCGGACTCGATCCCTGGGACATCACCCGGACCCAGGAAGCCGTCGCCAAGGAGCTCGGAGTGAGGGCGTGGGCCCGCGACGCAGAGGCGCGGGAACAGTGGATCGCCGCTCTCGCCGCGCACCCCGAGCTCATCCAGCGGCCCATCATCACCGCCGACGACGGCAGTGCCCTCGTGGCCAGGACGGACGAGGCCGTACGGGACGCGTTGTCACGGCGTCGAACCGTGTGACGTACGTTACTTCGGCGGCCACCGTGCCCCCTGAGTAACCTCGTTCGGTATCTCGTACATAGCGACGTACGCTCCCCTATCTCTTCAGGAGGCGCGCATGTCGCGCAGAAGAACTGTCGGCACGAAGAAGAAGCTCGCGCTGTTGATCGGTGCCGGCGTGGTGGCGGGCGGTGGTGCTTTCACCATGGCGGCCACGTCCAACGCCGCGCAGACCGCCGCCGACTCGACCGTCTGCCAGGGGCTCGCCACCGCCCTCGGCAACAACCAGACGTTCGTCGCGGGCCAACGGGCCACCCCGGACGCCCAGTCGGCGGCCCGGATCGCCAACCGCGAGGCGGTCGTCGCACAGATCAAGGTCCAGCAGGAGGCGTCCGGGTGCGTGGTTGGGGAGTCGGCTCAGGACTCCCAGGTCACGCCACCCGCCACCCAGCCTCCGTCGCCCGCTCAGACCGCCTCGCCCGCCGCACCGGCCGCACCCGGCGGCGGGCAGCAGGTGTGCAACGGGTCCACCGTCACCCTCTCCGGAGAGGGCGGGGCCCCCGCCGCGTCCAGCAACCAGTTCCCCGCCGGGACCAGGTTGCGCGTCACCAACCTGGACAACGACAAGTCCACGACTGTCGAGGTCACTTCGGTCTCCGGCAGTTGCGCTCTGCTCAACAACGCGGCCTTCGAGCAGGTCCGCGAACCCGGCAAGTTCCTGATCCGCCGCGCTCTGATCGAGAAGGTGGGGTGAGGCTCCACCGCTGAGACGCGCGTGAAGAAGGGTCCTGCCGCTCTCGGCCAGGGGCGGCAGGACCCACCGCCTCCTCAGTCCTCAGCACCCTCAACCCCTTCGCATACGAGTCCGGGGGACGTCCCCGGCACTTTCCCCTCCGCGGCCCCGCGCCGCCCTCCCCACGTGAGACGCGCCACAAGAACACCAGGTAACACGGGGTTCACATTCGAGCAATGATCGGGAAATCGCCTGTTGACAGGCTCGCGGGCAACAAGAGCGGCGCCCCAGTGCCGCAGCGCCGCAGCACCCGCAAGTGCGCCTAGACCCACCCCGAAGGATGTGTCCTCGTGACCTTCAAGGCTGAGTACATCTGGATCGACGGCACCGAGCCGACGGCCAAGCTCCGCTCCAAGACCAAGATCCTCGCCGACGACGCCAAGGGCGCCGAGCTGCCGATCTGGGGCTTCGACGGGTCTTCCACGAACCAGGCCGAGGGGCACTCCTCGGACCGCGTGCTCAAGCCGGTCGCCTCCTTCCCGGACCCGATCCGCGGCGGTGACGACATCCTCGTCATGTGCGAGGTCCTCGACATCGACATGACGCCGCACTCGTCCAACACGCGTGCCGCGCTGGCCGAGGTCGCCACGGAGTTCGCCGCTCAGGAGCCGATCTTCGGCATCGAGCAGGAGTACACCTTCTTCGACGGCTCCCGTCCGCTCGGCTTCCCCGAGGGCGGCTTCCCGGCCCCCCAGGGCGGCTACTACTGCGGTGTCGGCGCCGACGAGATCTTCGGTCGCGAGATCGTCGAGGCCCACCTGGAGAACTGCCTCAAGGCCGGTCTCGCCATCTCCGGCATCAACGCCGAGGTCATGCCCGGTCAGTGGGAGTTCCAGGTCGGCCCGGTCTCCCCGCTGGAGGTCTCCGACCACCTGTGGATCGCCCGCTGGCTGCTCTACCGCACCGCCGAGGACTTCGGCATCTCCGCGACGCTGGACCCGAAGCCGGTGAAGGGCGACTGGAACGGCGCCGGTGCGCACACCAACTTCTCCACGAAGGCGATGCGCGAGGGTTACGACGCGATCATCACCGCGTGCGAGTCCCTCGGTGAGGGCTCGAAGCCGCTCGAGCACGTCAAGAACTACGGCGCCGGCATCGACGACCGCCTGACCGGTCTGCACGAGACCGCCCCGTGGAACGAGTACTCGTACGGTGTCTCCAACCGTGGCGCCTCGGTCCGCATCCCGTGGCAGGTCGAGAAGGACGGCAAGGGTTACATCGAGGACCGCCGTCCGAACGCCAACGTCGACCCGTACGTCGTGACGCGGCTGATCGTCAACACCTGCTGCTCCGCCCTGGAGAAGGCCGGACAGGTCTGATCCCCGTCTGATCCCAGACAGTGAGAAGGGGTGTCCACCGGAAGGTGGACACCCCTTCTCCGCTTCGCCCGTTCTCTGCTTCAATGGATCCATGGCCAGCTTCCAGAAGTGCATCGCGACAGGTCGTCACGACCTCGAGCCCTTCTGGCCTTCCCGCCAGCACCACGACTTCGACCGGGTGTGTTGTCGCGCGACGAACGCGTCGGCCCTCTGACACCAGCCGTACGGCCCCTCTGACGCCGTACCTCTCGGTCTTCCGCCGACGCGCACGACGTACGTCCCCCGACGAACTCCTCGCGCGAAAGAGCTGACCTCTCATGGCGACCACTCGTACTCTCTCCCCCCTGCCCTCCTCCCCCGGCGGCTCCGCACAGCACCGGCTGCGTGCCGTCGACCGGGACGGGGCGGTCGACGTCGCGGACCTCCTGCCGCCGGGTACCACCTGGCTGCCCGCTCCCCCGCACACGCTGCCCACGCTGCCGGGCCGGCCGCCGATGATCGGCTACCTGGTGCTCGTACCTGCCGACCAGCAGCCGCCCGTACCGCCGTTCGCGCTCCCGGACCCCGAACTGGGGCCGGAACCCGCGCAGTCGGCGGCCGACGGCGGCCGTCCCCTCGTACACGTCGACAACGTGCAGCGCACCGCCGAGGTCGACGGGCAGCCGCTCGATCTCACGTACCTGGAGTTCGAGCTGCTCGCCCATCTCGTCGCCCACCCCAACCGGGTGCACACGCGCGACCAGTTGGTCACCACGGTGTGGGGCTACGAACATGTGGGTGACGGCCGTACCGTCGACGTCCACATCGCCCGGCTGCGCCGCAAGCTCGGCGTGCGGCACCGGGGCGCGATTCGGACGGTACGGCGGGTGGGGTACAAGTACACGCCCCCGATCGCGCGTTGACCGACCGCGTGCACGGGAGGGGTGGGGCTGGCACCACCCCCAGGTACGGGTGACCGGGCCCGTGAGCCGGCGCCGGACGTCGCCGATGGGGGCACCTCCCGGTTCGAGCGAAGCCGGGAACCGGGTACGACGTACGCCTGCCGCCGACGCACACCGGCGAGGGGCTGCGGTGCGCTCTGCGGGCCCGCCGGGCACGGCCGGGGCTGCCGGGGCGGGTGCTGGTGCTGTCACAGCACGTGGAGCGGCTGTACGCACGGGAGTTGCCGGCCCACGGGGTCGGCGGGGTCGGCCGTCTGCTCAAGGACCGGGTGTTCGACGCGGAGCAGTTCATGGACGCCGTACGGCGGGTCGCGGCGGGCGGCACCGTCATGGACCCGCAGGTGATCCAGCAACTGCTGACGGGGCGTGCCGGGGACGGCCGGCCACTGGGGCGGCTGACGTTACGGGAGCTGGAGGTGCTGGGTCTCATGGCCCAGGGACGTTCGAACGCGGCGATCGCGGGGCATCTCGTGGTAGCGGAGCGGGCGATCGCCAAGCACCTGTCCAACATCTTCGCCCAACCAAAAGGGTCTTGAGGTGTCGGACGACGACAATCGCCGTGTCCTGACGGTACTCACCCATCTGGACCAGGGTCGCTGAAAACAGCCAAAACCGATGGCATTCGCCCCTCTGTCGAACACTTGCCGTAAGAGATCCGCAACTCCCGGTATCACGGGTGAAGTTGGGGTCGAATTGTCCCGCGAATCTCTCATCAATTTCTGAGGCGGCTGAACACTCCTGGGGTCCCCCGCGTATGTGATGACGCCGCTTCACTCCTGTCGGGCGCCTCGATAGCCCCGCAAGGAAGTCAGAGGAGTTCCATGGGACGCAATGCACGTAAACGACGCTCACCACTGGCCGTTCGCGCCGTGGCCGCATCCGCGGCCCTCGCGATCGGTGGTGGTGGACTTGTCTGGGCGAATTTCTACGCCTCCGCACACGAGAGGAACGGCGCCCAGAACCGAACGAAGGCCGTTGCCGCACAGATCGCGACGATCTCCTGCCCGGATGTCGGCCAGAAGCTCACCAATGTGCCGCGCAAGGCCCGGAAGGCCGTTGCCGGGGAGTTGGCGAAGCTCGACCAGCAGGTCACGGATGCCTACAAGCGCCTCGCGGACACACGCCAGGCCCAGGCGGGGGATGCCAGCTTCGTCAACAACGCCATCCTCGGCCCGCTGAAGTCCAAGCGGGTGGCCACCCTCGACCGGATCAACATCAACATCAGGAACGCGGGCGGTAGGACTCCCCAGGGAGCCGACCAGCTTGCCGGGTGTACGGGTGTTCCGGCCGAGCAGCCGGAGGTCGTCGACGGCGGCAACGGCAACGGCAACAACAACGGTGGCGGCGACGGTCAGGACCAGGGCAATGACGGTCAGGACCAGGGCAATGACGGTCAGGACCAAGGCAACGGTGGTCAGGACCAGGGCAATGACGGTCAGGTCATCAACGGCCCGGTGGCTGCCGACTTCCAGGACATCACCCAGGTTCAGCCGAACGGCGGCCCGCAGGGTGTCAACGGAAACGGTCTCGCCGCGAACGGAAACGGCGGTTCGACGGGCAGCTTCACCACGAGCTGCGGCACCAACGGGAACGACAACCACAACTCGGACAACATCATCGTCGCTCCCGGTGTCGACAACGGCGCGCAGCACACGCACGACTACGTCGGCAACCAGGACAACAACGCCTTCACCAGCGACCAGGAGTTCCTCCAGGCCGACACCAGCTGCCAGAACCAGGGCGACAAGTCGTCGTACTACTGGCCGGTGCTGCGCCTGCAGGACGGTACGGCCGAGTTCGACGCGAACGACCTCGGTGGCGGCGCGGAAGGCAACATCGGCAAGATCCTCCAGGCCAGCGAGGCGCAGCTGAAGTTCGTCGGCAACAAGACGAGCGACGTCGTCGCGATGCCGCAGGCCCTGCGCATCATCACCGGTGACGCCAAGGCCTTCACCAACGGCCTCAACAACGCCAACACCAACTGGAGCTGCACCGGCTTCGAGGACCGCCAGCTGACGGACAAGTACCCGATCTGCCCCGCGGGCAGCTCGGTGGTACGGACGTCCTTCTTCCAGAGCTGCTGGGACGGCCAGAACATCGACAGCGCCAACCACCGCACCCACATCGACTTCGTCGAGGCGGACGGTAGCTGTGCCAACGGTTTCCAGGCCATCCCCCAGCTCCAGGCCCGTCTGGTCTACGACGTTCCGGCTCCGCAGATCCAGAACGGACAGATCGTGAACCCGTTCGCGGTGGACGGCTTCCCGGACCAGCTGCACAAGGCGATCACCGACCACAACGACTTCATCAACTTCTTCGACGAGAACACGATGAATGAGATGGTCAACTGCATCAACAGCGGTCAGAACTGCCAGTAGGCACACCGAGCAGCACATGAGGAAGCCGGCGGTGGGATCTCCCACCGCCGGCTTTCGCTTGCCTTCGGCCCGCGCGGTCAGCTGCTGTGACCGCTCTTGTTGTGGCTGCCACCGGGATTCATGTGAGCTGACCCTTCCTCCAGGGTCCCGCCGAGCGTGCCACGCAGTGCCGCGACCGTCTTCTCGGCGCCGACTGCGACCCACTTGCGGCCGACTAGGTAGTAGCCGCCGTAGTCCTTCGCCCCGCTCAGCCATTCGGCCTGACCGCGGTCGGTGGCGAAGGTCGCGAGGACGAACTTGCCGTCGGAGCTCTTGCAGACGGCCTGGCGGATCGTGTCCTCGTCCGTCTGCATGTTCGGCTTGCAGCCCGCCTCGCTCGCCAGTTGTTCGAGGCTGCCGGTGGCTGCGACCGGCACCGCGTCGGTGGCATCGTGCCCGGAAGCGTGCTCGTCACCGCCCCCGCAGCCCGTGAGCGCCAGTCCCAGCACCGCCACGGCTCCGGCCGCCACAAGTTTCGGTCGCGTCAACCTCATCTGTCGTTCCTCCGGTCGTTCCGACGCCGAGCCCGATCGGCCCATGCCGCAGACAGCCCCGGCAAGGGGCCTCCTCTTCGATACGGCTCACACGCGCCCAGCGCTCAATGGGCTCCCCTCCCGCCGCACACCCGTGCGAGAGTGAGCCGATGAACGAAGACTGGGAGCAGCGTACGACTGCCGCCTGGGCCACCCTCGACGAATACGACGAGGCGCACGCGGCCGGCTTCCGCGCGGTGATCGACACCCTCGTCGCCGAACTCCCCGACGGCAGCCCCTACGGCCCGTTCGAGCAGGCCTGCGCGTGGGACTCCACGGGCCGTTCCGACAAGGCGGTGCCGCTCTACCGGGAGGCGCTCGCGCGCGGGCTCGGTGGCTACCGCGGGCGGCGGGCGAAGATCCAGCTGTCGAGCTCGCTGCGGAACCTCGGGCAGGCCGAGGAGGGCGTCAAGCTGCTCACCCCCGAACTGGACGCCCCTTCCGACGAGTTGGACGACGCCGTACGAGCGTGTCTGGCGCTGTGCCTGTCCGGTCTCGGCCGCGACCGCGAGGGCCTCTCGCTGGTCCTCGGCGCCCTCGCTGCCCATCTTCCGCGCTACCAGCGTTCGATGGCGAACTACGCCCGCCTGCTCACCGAGCCCGAGGGGTAGTTCACGGCGGGCCAGGTGACCATCCGACGATTCGCTCGTTCTGCTGAACGTGCAGTCAAAGGATGTCGCCCCGAACCCCGCCGGCGGTAGCCGCGCCAAGGCCCGCCCCGTCGTCGACGTGGAGCAGGCCGAGGCCGCGCTCGTCGAGCACTACCCCCGGCTCGTCCGGCTCGCCTATCTGGTGCTGCCGCCGAGCCTCGGCCGCAACCGGCGTGTCCTGACCGCGCACGCCCTCACCCAGCGGGCGCTGCCCAGGGGACGCACGGCCTCGGCCTCGATCCCGGCCCAGCCGAAGGGCCGCGCGGGCGACCCCGGTTACGCGCTCGTCCGCCTCCAGGTGCTGCGGACGGCGCTGGCGGCGGGGCAGCCGTGGCGAGGGCGCACGCTGCCGAAGCGGTCTCAGCTGCCGCCGCTGCTCCCCCAGGTGTGGGGCCTGCGGCTCTTCCCCCGTTCGGGCGGCGCCGACGAACTCGCCCTGGACCAGCGGCTGTCGGCCCTGTCCGGCCCCGCCCGGGCCGCGTACGTCCTGCGTGGCCTGGAGAAGCTCCCGGACTCCGACGTGCACACCGCTCTGGAGGCCGCCGGGGTCGACCGGCCGGCCGAGGCGCTCCGCGAGGCGGACGAGGTCCCCGCGCAGTACGCGCTGCTCGAATCCGCCGAGTTCGACCCCTGTTCGCTCCACGCGCGCCCGACCGACCTGATGCGGCGCAGGCAGCACCTGAAAGCCGCGCTCGTCGGCGCCGCGGCCGTCGCGGTGTGCGGCACGCTGGTCGGCCTGCCCGGCGACGGCTGGGCCCCGGACGGCGCCGCCGCCCCCGCGTACGCGCAGAACCCGGCCGCCGAGGCCGCCCTGGACCCGGCCCGGTTGACCCTGGTGGCCGCCACCACCTGGAAGTCCTCCGCGCGCACCGACTTCTCCGTCTGGCCCGCGCGCGGTGACCTGGTCGGCGACAGAGCCCTGCTGCGCCGCGCCCTCGCCATCTGGGCGCGCCCCGGCGAGACGGTCCAGGTCTCGGCGACCACGGGCACCCCGTCCGGCGGTCCGGCCGGCCCACCCCAGCTGCTGTACGCGGGCACTGTCGACGCGGCTCGCGTGGTGATCCTGTACGACGGTCTGCGCATCGCCCGATACGCCGAACCGAAGGACGGCACCAGTGGGGCCGCCCTCGACTTCGCCCGCGTCGACGGCGCGACCGGCGCCGAGGCGGACGCGGTGGTCCTCCAGCGGGCCGACGGCAACGTCCGTTATCTGACGGCGCCCTGGGTGCGCACGGCGGAGATGCGGGACCTGCGCAAGCCGGCCTCGACGCCGATCGACCTGGGGCTGACCGACGGGGTGACCGGGCCGCTGGCCAGCCCGGTCGCGCAGACCGGTACCTGCCGGTCCTGGAACACCCTCCAGGTGACCGATGCCGGGGGCGCCCGTCTGCTGAGCGACCTCGGCGAACTCGTCCCGGCCCACCTCACCACTGGCCGCCCCACCGCACCCCGCGAGACGTCCACACCGACCGCGCTGGCCACGTGGTCGCCGTTCGCGTGTTCCCTCGCCGCGATGCACTCCCAGGGCGTGCGCTCCGTGAACGCCTGGCAGTACGCCGAGCAGCCGCTGCCCGACGCGAGCGGCGCCGCCGACTGGGTGTGCACCCGCGCCGAGACCTGGCGGGGTGAGGGCGCCCGGGTGCTGGCCCAGTTCCACACGCCGGGCGGGCAGTACGGGGCGGTCGCGGCGAAGTCCGAGAACACGCCGGCGTGCGGCTACCGCGACCCGAACGTGCTTGCCGGGGTGCTGTGGAAGTCGGGGGCGGGTGAGTGGTACATGCTTGCCGCCGGCGCGGAGAACACGGCGTCGATCACGGCGACGGGCGGAGTGCGTTCGTCCTCGCGGGGTGCCCTGCTGGCGGCGAAGACCCGGCAGGGGGCACAGGCCGGGCTCAAGGGGACCCTTGAGGATGGGCGGGCCATCAGTGGGTTGCGTTAGGTGCGGGCCGGTGGGGGCTTGTCGTGCCCACCGGCGGAGCCGTATGTATGGCAGTGGCTCTCGCGCTCGCCGCCGGGGCCGCGCTGCTCGCCCGGCGGGCCATGCGGCGACGGATCGAGGCCTCGGCGCTGTGGCCGCTGCCCGCGCCGCCAGAGCCGGTCTCCGGCCGGCCTCGCTCCCGGGCTCTGCGGCTGACGGTCGCCGCGCATGAGACGGTCGCCGACGGGGTCGTACAACTGCGCCTGGAGGGAGGGGCGTTGCCAGGCTGGGCGCCGGGGGCTCATCTCGATGTGGTGTTGCCGTCGGGGCTCGTCCGGCAGTACTCGCTGTGCGGGGACCCTGCGGACACCTCGGCGTACACCGTCGCCACGCGGCTGGTGCCGGGCGGGCACCGGGGCTCGCGCGAGGTGCACGAGGAGCTGCGGGCGGGCATGACGGTCGGGGTGCGCGGCCCGCGCAACCGCTTCCCGCTCGCCGGCTCCGGGCCGACTCGACCGTGCTGGCCGCCGTACGGGCGGAGCTGCCGGACATCGCGTACTCGTGCGAGCAGGGGTTCTGCGGAACCTGCCAACAGCGGGTGCTGGCAGGGGAAGTGGACCATCGCGACGAGCTGCTGACCGATACGGAACGGGCGGACTCGATGTTGATCTGCGTGTCGCGGGCACGGCGCGGTCCACTTGTGCTGGATTTGTGAACATCCTCGGTCGGACCGGTCCGTTGCGAGCCGTATTCGATCGGTAAGGTGTTCGCATGACAACCGGGGTTCGCCGCAGAATGGGAGTCGAGGAACGCCGGCAGCAGTTGATCGGCGTCGCCCTCGAACTGTTCAGCCGCCGCTCGCCCGACGAGGTCTCCATCGATGAGATCGCGTCGGCCGCGGGCATCTCGCGCCCACTGGTCTACCACTACTTTCCCGGCAAACTCAGCCTGTACGAGGCCGCGTTGAAGCGGGCGTCGGACGATCTGGCGGGCCGGTTCGTGGAGCCGCACGAGGGTCCGCTGGGGGCGCGGCTGCTGCGCGTGATGCGCCGGTTCTTCGACTTCGTCGACGAACACGGGCCCGGTTTCGCGGCGTTGATGCGCGGGGGTCCGGCGGTGTCCGCGGACGGGGTGCGCTCCAGCAACGTTTCGGCGACGAACGCGCTCATCGACGCCGTACGACAGGCCGCGTACGTCCAGATCCTGTCGCATCTGGATCTGGAGGTCGAAGAGGCGCCCGCCCGGCTGGAGTTGGTCATCCGGACGTGGATATCGCTCGTCGAGTCGACCGCGCTGATCTGGCTGGACGGGCGGCGCGTACCGCGCGGGGAACTGGAGGCGCAGCTCGTGCACGACTTCGCGGCACTGGCGGCCGTAAGCGCCGCCTATGACGAGGAGATGGCCGCGCTGCTGCGGCGGATGTTCAAGCAGGAGCCCACCGACGGCCCGTTCAGCGATCTGGTCGCACGGCTCATCTCGCTCGCCTCGTAAGCCACGGACCGCTCGGCCAGACGGGTCGGTCAGTCAGGTCGACCGGACAGGTCAACTGTCGAACTTCCGGTAGGAGTCGTCGAGTTCGCGGACCTCGACCGAGGCGTGCAGGGCGAGCCCCTCGACAGGCTTCACATGGGTGCGCACGAGCTCCAGTACGGCTTCCGTCAGCTGGGCCTTCGTCTCCACCGTGCGCCCGGTGAGCATGCCGATCCAGACGTGCACGATGGCGTGGCCGTCGGTGTCCGCGCCGACCGTGGCGTCCTCGGTGCGGCGGAACTGCGTCTTGCACGCGTCGGGCTTCGCCTTCGCCGTCGCGACGACCTCCTCGTGCAGCGCGAGCGCGAACGCACGCCGGTCGAAGGCCTCGGTCAGCGGACCCGAGTAGTCGACGGTGATCTGCGGCATGGATCAAACCCCTGTTCAAACGACGTCACGGCCACCTCACCCTAACCGGCGTGCCCCGACCGGCCGAACCTGAGCAGCCGCGGGGGAAGTCGAGTGCGAAACCCACGCTCCGCAAGGGGCGCGGGGCTGTGCCCATATGAGGCTTCCGCCGCGTGGGCGCGACCAGCCCCCAGCGGTTCGATCGCCGCGGGCCGCGGCCCGCGGCGATCGAACCGCACATCCAGCGGAGCGCTCACTCGGCGAGCCGCAGCGCCAGCATCGCGATGTCGTCCTCCCGGTCGTGTCCGAAGCAGACCAGCAGCGTGTCGCAGAGGGCGTCCAGGCCGGGCAGCGCACCGGTGGCGGCCGCGCGGAGGTGTTCCAGCGAGTCCGCGAGGTCGGTGCCCCGGGTCTCGATCAGACCGTCGGTGACCATGAGGAGCCGGTCGGTGGGTTCGAGGAACAGTTCGGTGGGCGGCGGATGGGCGAGGCCCACGCCGAGCAGCGGGCCCTCGACCTTGGCGTAGTCGGCGCTGCTGGTGCCGCGGATGATCAGCGGCGGGATGTGGCCCGCGTTGGCGATGAGGGTGCGCCCGGTGGAGGGGTCGACGTGGACCAGACACACGGTGGCCGTGACCTCGGGGTGGTAGCGCTGGAGCATCCGGTCGAGGCGCTGGGCGAGCACAGCGGGGTCACTCTCGTCGACGCAGTAGGCGCGCAGCGCGTAGCGGATCTCGCCCATGACGGTGGCCGCGTCCAGCGAGTGCCCGACGACGTCACCGACCGCGGCCAGCACGCCGTCGTCGGTGCGCACGGCCGCGTAGAAGTCGCCGCCGATCTCGGCGTCCCGGGACGCGGGCACGTACCGGACCACGACGTCGATGCCCGGCAGGTCGGACAGCCGGTCGGGGCGGGGCAGGATGCTGTGCTGGAGGGTGAGGGCGACATGCCGCTCGACCTGGTACATGAGCAGCGGTTCGGCGGCGAGCACGGCGGCCTGGGCGAGCCGGGCGACCAGTGACTCGCTCTCGGGGCTCACTCTGCGCACCCCGCGGGTGGGCGTGGCCAGGCACACCGACGTCCTGCCGTCCTCGGTGGGGATCAGCACCAGACGGGCGTCGTGCTCCACGCCCGGCCGGAAGAACCCGGCGGGCCACAGCGGCGCGGGCACCGTGGTGATCCGCACCCCGCTGTGCCCGCGGGTGAGCCGCCGGAGCAGATCCGCCACGACGCGGTGGGCGCTCTCGTCCGGCATGGCGAGGGAGGTGCGGTCGCGGGAGGTGGCGCGGTACAGCTCGTCGTCCGGACCGAGGATGAACACTGCGGCGGGCGAGCCGGTGAGCCGCGCGGTGCCCTCGGCGGCGGCGTCGGCGAGTTCCTGCAGGGAGCGCGCCTCCTGGATGGTGAAGACGGTTTCCGACAGCCGGGTCAGCCGCCGCGCCAGTGCCTGGTCGCCCGCCCGCAGCCGCGCGGCGCGCACCGCTGCCCGCAGCACCGCGTCGATCTCCTCGGGCTCGGCGGGCATCGTCAGATATGCCTCACCGCCCGCGTCCAGGCCGTCGCAGCGGTCACACCGGGACACGGAGGAGGCCGAGAAGTGCACGACGGGCAGGCCGGCCATGTGCGGGCGGGCCTTGAGCCGGCGGCACAGCTCGACCCCGGTCATGTCGGGCAGTTTCATATCGATGAGGGCCACGTCGGGCAGGGTGCCCCTGCGCAGCCGTACGTCGAGTTCGGCGAGCGCCTCGTTGCCGCTCGCGGCTGCTACGACCTGGTAACCGACGCGGCGGAGCAGGGCACTCATCGCATACCGGTTGGCCGCGGTGTCGTCCACGACCAGCACGGTGGTGTCTGTCCACTTGCCGTTGCCGTCCATCTGGCCGCCCTGGGGACACAGGTGGGGCAGACCGGAGGTTCACGGTCTGCCCCACCACGATATGCCCTTGTCAGGCGGTGCGGGTGAATACCGCGACGGACCTCCCCGGAACGGCGAACGTGCCCGATCCCCGCTCGTACGTGGCTGACCTGACAATACGGTCCGCTCCTGCCCGCAGCACCGGGTGCAGGGCGTACGAGGCCCCGGCGAGCGAGACGACCCGCTGCTCACTGCGCTCGGGCGTCGCGTTGAACACGACGACGAGATCGCCGAGTTCCATGGTGATCACGCCGGGCGTCTCGTTCTTGCCGCACAGCGGGAAGGAGAGTTTCGACTGCACCTGTCCGGCCGTGTCGAGGGAGAAGTCACTCTCCGTCGTACGGATTCTCAGCAGATCCCGGTACGCGGACGAGGCACCCCCGATCTGGGCGCAGCCGACCTCGACGGATGTCAACAGGGGTTTGGCGTAAGCCCACTTGGAGGCGTTGTCGGCCGCCATGGGCAGTCCGCGCCCGAAGCCGTTGCCGTTGCCGTTCGCGCAGTTCCAGTGGATGGCGTTGAACCAGTCGCCGCTGTCGTAGGAGTTGCGGTCGAGGGATTTGGAGCGCAGCAGGTCGCTGCCGGCCTGGGAGAGCGCCGGGCCCTGCGAGAGAGTGGCCGTGGCCATGGCGAGGACCTGCATACGGGCCCGGTCGGCGGCGCTCGTCGTGGCGGGCAGTTTGAAGGCGAGCGCGTCGAACAGCGACTCGTTGTCGTGCGCGTCGGCGTAGGCGAGGGCCTCGCCGGGTGCGTCCGCGTAACCGGCGGGCCGGCCGTTGTAGTCGACCTGGGCGCCCGTGACCTCCTCGCCGTCGGTGCCGGTGAAGCGGTAGGCGGCGAGGTTGCCGGAGAGGCCCACCTTGATCAGGTCCTGGTAGTGCAGGAGGCGGGCCTTCTGCTCGGCCGGAGTGCCGTTGCCGGTCGAGGAGTTGGGGTCGGTGTACAGCCCGGACGCGAAGCCCTGGACGCCCGGGTCCTCGTCGAAGGGGCCGCCGCCGCGCACGGCGTCACGGGCGCGGTCGGAGAAGGTCGCGATGCCCGTCCCCGCCATGTTCTTCTGGGTGGCCTGCACGAAGCGGGCGTCGTCGGCGACCTCACCGAAGTTCCAGCCCTCCCCGTACAGGATGATCTTCTTTCCGTCGACGCCGTCCTTCCTGGGGGTGAGCGCGTCGAGGGCCTTCCTGACCGCCAGGATGTTGGCCTTGGGGTGGTGGCCCATCAGGTCGAAGCGGAAGCCGTCGACCTTGTAATCCCTGGCCCAGGTGACGATCGAGTCGACGACGAGCTTGCCCATCATGGTGTTCTCGGGCGCGGTGTTGGCGCAACAGGTGGAGTTGGCCACCGAGCCGTCGGCGAGAAGGCGCTGGTAGTAGCCGGGGACCACCTTGTCGAGGACACTCGTCTTCGCCTGGCCGCTGGCGGGGGTGTGGTTGTAGACCACGTCCATCACGACTCGCAGCCCGTCGCTGTTGAGCGACTTCACCATCTGCCGGAACTCGACGGTGCGGCGCGTTCCGTCCGGGTCGCTCGCGTAGGAGCCCTCCGGAACGGTGTAGTGGTACGGGTCGTAGCCCCAGTTGTACGCGTCCTTCGCGGCGGTCTTGGCCACGCATTCCTGCTGCTGGTCGGAGGCGGCGGCGAAGGAGGACAGGTCGCAGTCGACGGCCGCCTGGTCCGCCTTCTTCTCGGGGATGGTGGCGATGTCGAAGGCGGGCAGCAGGTGGACGTACGAGGTGCCGGCCTTCGCCAGCGCGCGGAGGTGCCTGGAGCCGTCGCTGTCCTTGTCGGTGAAGGCGAGGTAGGTGCCCTTGTCCTTCGCGGGCACGGTGTTGTCGGCGACCGAGAAGTCCCGGACGTGCAGCTCCTGGATCTGGGCGTCGGTGAGCGGTGCGGCCTTGGGCTTGCTGTACGACGTCCAGCCGCCCGGCGCCAGGGACCTGTCGTCGAGATCGACGACGAGGCTGCGCTCGGAGTCGGCGGTCAGAGCGACGGAGTAGGGGTCGGTGACCTCGTTGGTGACGACCTCGGCGACGCTCGGGGCCCACACCTTCACGACGTACCGATATGGCTTGTTCTTCCAGGACTTGCCGCCGGTGACGGACCAGACGCCGGTGGTGTCGTTCCGCTTCATGGCGACCGTGGAGCCGTCGAGGTCGAGTTTCACCGACTGCGCCGTCGGCGCCCACACGGAGAGCGTCGGACGGCCCTTGCGGAACGCCGGCCCGAGATCGGCGTCCGATCCGTCGTAGAGGTCGTCCAGTACGCCGGCGATCTGGACGCCCGTGGCGGCGAGCACCGCTCCGTTCGCGGCGCGCTGTGAGGCGACGACCTGGCCGCGGAGTGCCTCGCGGACCCGGTCGCGGTCGCGCATGTCGACCGTCCAGGCGGTGTACGCCTTCAGGTGCGGGAACCTGGCCTTCTGGGCGTCGGTGAGGGACGACCTGGTGAGGCGGAGCCGACGCTCGTCGGTGCTGGTCAGCGCGCCGTCCTTCGCCGTGATCGAGCCGGTGCGGGAGTAGAGCAGCTGGGTGGAGGCGGCGGTGTCGTTGCCGTTCCAGGCAACTGTGTCGCGGTCGATCCAGACGGCCTCGGAGGTGGTCAGGTCGAGGGCGGCCGAGCTGCCCTCGGGTTGCGGGAGCAAGTACTTCTCCTGGCCGTTCAGGAGCCAGACCTCGTGGCCGTCGGTCCTGAGGTCGAGGGCCTGGTCGGTGGAGAGGTCCTTCTCGTCACCCTTGTGGATGATGTAACCGAGGCTGGTGGCGCCCTCGTTGAGCGGTACTTCGTAGACCGCGCCGTAGGCGTCGGTCCGCACCGGTTCCAGGGGCTGCGACCAGTCCGTGGGGTTCGCGGCGCCGGACCAGACGTGCAGACCCCAGCCGTCGTAGTTGCCGTCAGCGCGGTGGTAGTGGAGGACCGCCTTGGTCGTGTCCTGCTCGGGGTGGTCGGCGGTGGGCCTCTCCGTCAGGACGGCTTCCCTGCCCTGTTCGACCCAGATCTCGCCGGTTCTCGTGACGTCGATCGAGCGGTCGGCGGAGACGTCCTTGTTGCCGTCCTTGTCGATGACGAGGTAACTGACGCTGGAGGCACCGGGCTTGAGCTCGACGTAGGCGAAGGCGCCGTACGCGTCCCGCCCGACGAAGCCGTGGCCGGCGGGCCAGGTCGTGCCCTCGCCGTCGGCGATGTCGCCCCAGGCGTACAGGCGCCAGTCGGTGTAGTCACCGTCCGCGCGCTTGTAGTGGACGATCGCGTGGTCACGCGAGGACGCCGTGGGGACCTCGGGGGCGGGCGGGGTGCCCGTGACGGAGGTCGCCGTGGCGCTCGCCGTACGTCCGGCGCGGTCGATCACAACTGCCTTGTAGCGCAAGGACGTTCCGGCGGCAACGTCCTTGCCTATGGTCTGGGTGACCCGGTAGGGGGCATGGTCGGCGGAGCCGAGGGTCTGCCACCTGCCGCCTCCGGCCTGGGCGGCGAAGACGACCCGGTTGAGCCCGCCGCCGTCGACATCGGCGGTGATGTTCACCGTGCCGGTGGCGCCGGTGGGCGGGGCGGTGAGGGTGAGGGAGGGCTTGGTGGTGGGCGTGGCGAGCCTGCCGGCGGCCTTGAGGACGATCGCGGAGCCGGCCGGGACGGTGACGGTGATCTTCCTGTCGGTGCCGCTGGTCACCTTGGTGTCGGTGCCGTGAATCCCCTTGAAGGCCATGTCCGCCGAGCCGGTGGCGAAGGTCGCCGTCCTCGCCTCGGCCGCGTTGTTGAAGGCCACGACGTACTCGGTGCCGGACTTGGCGTCGGTGCGGGAGAAGGCGTAGACGCCGGCGCCGTCGGCCGCGTGGCGCTCGGTCTGGATGCCGTCCGCGAGGGCCGGGTTGGCCCTGCGGAGCTTGGCGAGAGCGCCGATCTGCTTGTAGAGCGGTGCACTCGTGTCGTAGGCGTCCTCGGCGTGGGTGCGGTCGGTGCCGAGTTCGTCGTCGTCGAGGTAGTCGGAGACCTTCGAGGCGAACATCGTCTGGCGGGCGTCCTTGTCACCGCCCGCGCCGGTGAAGCCCTGCTCGTCGCCGTAGTAGACGACCGGGTTGCCGCGGCTGAGGAACATCAGCTCGTTGGCGAGTCTGTCCTTGGCGAGCAGTTCGGCGTCGGTGGCGTCCGGGTTGTCCTGTCGCAGGAACGTCCCGATCCGGCCCATGTCGTGGTTGCCGAGGAAAGTGACCTGCTCGTACGCGTTGGCCTTGTCGGTCGTGTACTTGTAGTCGTCGCCGAAGACGGAGGCGAGCTTCTGGGCACTGCCGCCCTGGGACGCGTACGAGCGTGCCGCGTCCTGGAAGGGGAAGTCGAGCGTCGCGTCCAGACGGCCCTGGGTGACGTACGGCGAGGTCACGGATGTGTCGGCGGAGTACACCTCACCGAACATGAAGAAGTCGTCGCGCCCCTTCTTGGCCGCGTACGCGTCCAGCGCGGTGGCCCACTGGGTCCAGAACTCCATGTTGACGTGCTTCACGGTGTCGATCCGGAAGCCGTCGATGCCGAAGTCCCGTACCCACTTCTCGTAGATCTTCTCCATGCCGCTGACGACCTCGGGACGCTCGGTCCACAGGTCGTCGAGCCCGACGAAGTCGCCGTACGTGGCCGACTCACCGGCCCAGGTGGAGTCGCCCCGGTTGTGGTACATCGTCGGGTCGTTGAGCCAGGACGGGACCTTGGTGTTCTTCTTCGCGGCCGGGACGACGGGCGTGCGCGGGAAGGAGCCGGTGTCGACCTTCGGGAAGGCCCTGGTGCCGTCCGCGTAGTCCGCGTCGTCGAAGGGCTCGCCGTCCTTGGTGAGGTACGGGAAGGCACCCTTGGAGAGGTAGTCGTAGGACTTCTGCTCGTAGTCGACGACGTCGGCGGTGTGGTTGGTGATGACGTCGAAGAAGACCTTCATGCCCTTGGCGTGCGCCTTGGAGATGAGGGTTTCGAGATCCCGGTTGGTGCCGAAGTGCGGGTCGACCTGGGTGAAGTCGGTGATCCAGTATCCGTGGTACCCGGCGGAGGCTCCCCCAGAGCCGAAAGCCTGGGAGGTACCCCCAGTCCCGGTCCCCTGTACGGGCTCGTTCTTGAAGATCGGGGCCATCCAGAGGGCGGTGGTGCCGAGGCCCTTGATGTAGTCGAGCCTGCTGGTGAGGCCCTTGAGGTCGCCGCCCTGGTAGAAGCCCTTGTCGGTGGGGTCGTAGCCGGTGGTGAGGCGGGTGCCGGTGAGGCCGCCCTTGTCGTTGGCCTTGTCGCCGTTGGCGAAACGATCCGGCAGCACGAAGTAGAACTGCTCGCGGGTCAGGTCGTTACGGGCGGCGGTCTTCGCCAGCTTCGCGTCGGATGGGGGCGCGGGCGGGGTGGCGGCCCCGGCGGTTCCGGCAGCCAGGGGCTGGACGAGGGCCGCGGTCAGCGCGATCACGGTGAGCGCGGCGACTCGTCCGGCGTGGGCGGCGTGAGTGGTACGGGTGGTACGGGCAACGTGGGTGGTACGGGCTGTGCGGCGCCTTGTCGGCGACGGCCATCTCGGTATCACGGATGGACTCCTTGCGATCACGGCTCTTCGGGTCCGACCCCGCGCGACCGTACCGCCGCCGAAAGGTTTACAGCAAGGGTCGTGAAAATAACAGTAAGAACTTTCAGCAAGTGGACTTGCCGAGGTAGATCGCCAGGGCGGTGTTGGAGCCGAGGGTCGCGGTGAACTGACCCGAACTGTTCACGGAGACCGTCGTGTTGTTCTGGACGTCGCAGTACGTCCCGGCGGGCAGCGAGGTCTGGTACGTACGACTCAGACCGCTCGACTCGTGGTTGATGACGACGTAGCCCTTACCGCCCCTCCCGAAGGCGATCGCGTCGCCTCCGTTGTCCCACCAGTTGGTGACGGACTCTCCGCGCGCGGCGTTGCGGAAGGCGACCATGCGCCGGATCTCCGGCCAGGCGTGCTGACACTTCCAGCCGTCCTGCCAACAGGCGTTGACGGTACCGCCGTTGGGCGGCCCGGCGTCCGTGTCGGAGAACTCGTAGCCAGAGTTGATGTCCGGGGCTCCGTACGGGTGGGCGAGCATGAAGACGTTGGCGAGGGTGTAGTCGGCGTTGTCCTTGTAGCTGAGCGTGGAGCCGTTGCGCTCGGTGTCGTGGTTGTCGACGAAGACACCGGCGACGCCGCTGCTCATGTAGCCCCAGCCCTCGCCGTAGTTCTTCAGGTAGGCGAGGTTCTCGTTGTTGAAAACCCGCTTGAGGTCGAACGCGTAGCGGAACTCCTGGACGTCGCCGTTGCCCGTGTACTCGGTGGGCTGGACGGCCTCGCCGCTGCCGAAGATGGCCTCCTGCTTCCAGTACACCGACGTGTTGCTCAGCCGCGACTTGATGTTGGCCAGGTCGGCGGCCGGGATGTGCTTGGCCGCGTCGATGCGGAAGCCGTCGACGCCGTGGCCGAGCAGGGAGTTCATGTACCCGGCGATGGCGGAACGGACGTAGTCCTCGCCCGTGTCCAGGTCGGCGAGGGTGACGAGTTCGCAGTTCTGGACGTTGGCGCGGTTGGTGTAGTCGCTGATGGTGGCCGTGCAGTCGTCGAAGTCGAAGGAGGAGTACAGGCCGGGGTAGTTGTACTTGCCGTACGACGAGCCGCCGGTGCCGGTGCCGCTGCCCGCCGACATGTGGTTGATGACGGTGTCGGCGACGACCTTCACGCCGGCCGCGTGACACGTGTCGATCATGCTCTTGAAGGCGGTGGCGTCACCGAGCCGACCCGCGATTCTGTAGCTCACCGGCTGGTACGACGTCCACCACTGCGAGCCCTGTATGTGCTCGGCGGGCGGGGAGACCTGGACGTAGCCGTAGCCGGCGGGGCCGAGGCTGTTGGTGCACTCCCTCGCCACCGAGGCGAAGTTCCACTCGAAGAGGACGGCGGTGACGTCCTTGGCGCCGGGCGGGGAGGCGTTGGCGGTGCCCGTCGGGACCGCGAGCGCCATCGACGCGCCCGCCGCGAGGGCGAGCGCGCCGGAGAGGGTTCTACTGGCCATGTGGGGGTCCTTCTCCGTTGAAGGTCCAAGCAAGATCTCTTGCCGGTTCTTGCTGCAAGATGGCTGAAAATTTTCAACCGACCAGAAGGTACGAGTCGCCTGCCGAGCCGTCAACCCTTGGGGTTGCTCCCTCTTCGCGTGCGCCCAACCCGCCGAAAGCGGTCAGATTCACTGGTTCCGGCATGAACAGATCGGTCCCGCCCGCCGTATCCTTTCCCGATCGAGGTGTGCGTTCAGCCGAATCCCTCGGTCTTCATGGGGTTTGCGCGTACGGGCCGCGAGTACCGCGGCCACGGGGGATGAGAGGCAACCATGGCGGCGACGAGCAATCCGGTGCGCAGCGGCACCGTGCTTCCGGTGGACGCGGCGCGATGGGCGATGTGGACTTTCGTCATCGTCAACGTGGTGACTGTCGAGGCACTGTTCCTCAGCGCCGGTTCAGGCAAGAACGGGGTGCTCACGGTCGCGAAGTTCTTCGGACTGCACGCGGCCCTGCTGATGCTGTTCCAGCTGCTGCTGGTGGCCCGGCTGCCGTGGCTGGACCGCCGCATCGGGATGGACCGGCTCACGGTGTGGCACCGCTGGGTCGGCTTCTCCCTGCTGTGGACCGTCCTCACCCACGCCACGCTGGTGGTGCTCGGGTACGCGACGCTCGACGACGCGTCCATGGGGAAGACGTTCGTCGCCCTGAGCGGGGTGGTGGCTTCTCTGCTGGGCATGTGGGCCGCGGCCTTCATCCTCGTGATCGCCGTGATCTCCACCCGGCCCCTGCGGCGGCGACTGCGGTACGAGGTCTGGCACGGGCTGCACCTGCTGCTCTACGTGGCCCTGGGCCTGGCGTTCGTCCACCAGTTGGAGGAGACGACGACGTTCGCGTCCTCCACGTTCGCCACGGCGTACTGGTGGTTCCTGTGGCTGTTCTCCTTCGGCGCCCTGGTGACCGGGCGGATCGCCGTGCCCCTGTGGCGCAACGCCTACCACCGGTTCCATGTCACGGCCGTGGTGCCGGAGTCGGACAACGTGGTCTCCGTGTACGTCACCGGCCGACACCTCGACAAACTCCCCGCCCGCGCGGGCCAGTTCTGCATCTGGCGGTTCCCCGGGCACAACCACTGGTGGCTGGCCAACCCCTTCTCCCTGTCGGCGGCGCCCGACGGACGGGGGCTGCGCCTCACGGCGAAGGCGGTCGGCAGCGCCAGCGCCGGCCTGCGCAACGTCCCGGTCGGCAGCCGCGCCTTCGTCGAGGGGCCGTACGGGGCGTTCACCTCGCTGCACCGGACCCGGCCCGGCGCCCTCCTGATCGCCGGCGGCGTGGGGATCACGCCCGTGCGGGCGATGCTCGAGGAACAGGCGATTGGTGACGTCGTCGTGCTGTACCGGGTTCGCAGCGAGGCCGACGCCGTGCTGCTGAACGAGGTGCGCCAGTTGGTCGCGCTCCGGGGCGGCCGGCTGCACCTGCTCACCGGCAGGACCGCCGAGGGCGCCCCGCCGTTCGGTCCGGACAGTCTGCACCGGCTGGTCCCCGACGTCATCGAACGCGACGTGTACGTCTGCGGCCCGCCCGCCATGACCGCGGCCGCGCTCGCCGGCCTGCGAGCCCTGCGGGTCCCCGCGCGACAGGTGCACGCCGAGAAGTTCGGCCTGGCCTGACCGGGAACAAGTCGGCATCCCCTACTGACCGCAGCAGTGCCCGCCGCCCCGAACTGGGCGGCGGGCACTGCAGGTTGGACCGGAGGTGCTTGCGAGAAGCGTGTCCTCGCGGGACTCTCAGACCGTCGTCCACCACACCGTCGTGTCCGCCGGCAGCTTCGCCTCGTCGTCCACCACGGTCACCTCGGCGCTGGCGACCAGGATCTCGCCGTACGCCGGGATCGTGACCGCCTCGCCACTCGTGTTGGCGACGCACACGAACTCGCCGCGCCGGAAGGCGAGGACGCCCTGCGGCGCCTTCAGCCACTCGACGGAGTCGCCCGCGCCGAGGCCGGGGTGTTCGCGTCGGGCGGTGAGGGCGGCGCGGTACAGCTCCAGGGTCGAGCCCGCCGTACCCTCCTGCGCCTCGACGCTCAACTCGGCCCATTCCGCGGGCTGCGGAAGCCAGGAGCCGCCGTCGCCGAAGCCGTACGACGAGCCCTCGCGGGTCCACGGGATCGGCACCCTGCAGCCGTCGCGGAAGCCGTCCTGGCCCTCACCCCGGAAGTACGCGGGGTCCTGGCGGACCTCGTCCGTGAGGTCGACGACGTCCGGCAGGCCCAACTCCTCGCCCTGGTAGACGTACGCCGAACCCGGCAGCGCCAGCATCAACAGGGTTGCCGCGCGGGCCCTGCGCAGGCCCAGCGCGCGGTCTCCGGCGAGGCGGATCTGTGTGCCGAGGCCGGGCTCGTTGGCGAAGCGGGTGGCGTGGCGGGTGACGTCGTGGTTGGAAAGGACCCAGGTGGCGGGGGCGCCGACCGGGCGCATGGCGTCCAGGGTGCGGTCGATGACGACCTTCAGCTCCGCCGCCTCCCAATAGGTCGCCAGGTACTGGAAGTTGAACGCCTGGTGGAGTTCGTCCGGGCGGACGTAGTTCGCCGTGCGCTCGATGGTCGGGGTCCAGGCTTCGGCGACGAAGATCCGCTCTCCCGCGTACTCGTCGAGGACCAGGCGCCATTCGCGGTAGATGGCGTGTACGCCGTCCTGGTCGAAGAACGGCATGACATCGTTGCCCAGCAGCTTGAGTTGCTCGTGGGAACCCAGGTCCGGTAGGCCTGCCGCCTTCACCAGTCCGTGTGCGACGTCGATACGGAAACCGTCGACGCCCATGTCGAGCCAGAACCGCAGGACCGAGCGGAACTCGTCCCCGACGGCCGGGTGTTCCCAGTTGAAGTCGGGCTGCTCGGGAGCGAAGAGGTGCAGGTACCACTCGCCGGGGGTGCCGTCCGGCTCGGTGATCCTCGTCCAGGCCGGGCCGCCGAAGATGGACTCCCAGTCGTTGGGCGGGAGTTCACCGTTCTCGCCCTTGCCGGGGCGGAAGTGGTAACGGTCCCGCAGCGGTGAGCCGGGGCCGTCGTGCAACGCCCGCTTGAACCACTCGTGCCGGTCGGAGGAGTGGTTGGGGACCAGGTCGACGATGATCCTGAGGTTCAGTTCGTGGGCGTCGCGGATCAGGGCGTCGGCGTCCAGGAGGTTGCCGAACATCGGGTCCACGGCGCGGTAGTCGGCGACGTCGTAGCCGGCGTCGGCCTGCGGGGAGGCGTAGAAGGGGCTGAGCCACACGGCGTCGACGCCCAGGTCGCGCAGATACGGCAGCCGGGTTCGTACGCCCTCCAGGTCACCCATGCCGTCGCCGTTGCTGTCGGCGAAGCTGCGGGGGTAGACCTGGTAGATCACCGCGTCGCGCCACCAGTCACCGCGAGCGGCGAGGTCGGCGGCGGTGACGGCGGAGGTCGGGGCCGGAGCGGCGGTGTGCTGGCTCATAACGTCCTTGGTACGTAACGGAGTTCGGGTCATGGGTCGGTTTCTGCTGGGGCGGGGCGGTTTTGAACCTGCGGGTCCGTCGTGGCTGGTCGCGCAGTTCCCCGCGCCCTTTCGGGGCGGCGCTGCCGAACCGCTGCGGACTTGGGCGGCCCGCGGTGACAGCGAGGTCGGATGGCCACCGCGGCCCGCCAAACCGTACGACTAGGCGCGTACGGGAGTCTCTTCCCGGTCTCGGGCGTCAGCCCTTCGTACCGCCCGCCGTGAGGCCGGTCACCAAATTCTTCTGGACCAGGTAGAAGAAGGCGGAGACGGGTATCGCGACCAGTACCGCGGTGGCGGCCATCAGGTTGCGCTGGGCGTCGTGTTCGCTGACGAAGCTCTGCAGGCCGACCGCGAAGGTGTACTTCGTGTCCGACAGCATGAACGTCGAGGCGAACGCGACCTCGCCGAACGCGGTGATGAAGCTGTAGAACGCGGCCACCGCCAGGCCCGGCTTGGCGAGCGGCAGGATGAGTCGCGCGAAGGTGCCGAAGGGGGTCAGCCCGTCGACGCGTCCCGCCTCGTCGATCTCGAAGGGGATCGTGTCGAAGTATCCCTTGAGCAGCCAGGCACAGTACGGCACGGCCGTCGAGCAGTAGACGAGGATCAGACCGAGGTAGTTGTCGATGAGCTGGAGGTCCGAGAGGATCTGGTACATCGGCACGATGAGTACGGCGATCGGGAACATCTGGGTGACCAGCAGCACCCACATGAACTTGCGGTAGCCGGGGAAGCGCATCCGGGAGACCGCGTACCCGGTGGTCGCCGCGACCATCACCCCGATGACCGTCGTACCGAGCGAGACGATCAGCGAACTCTTCATCCAGTCGAAGAAGTTGGTGTGCTGGAGGACGAACGAGTAGTTGTCGAGCGTCATCTTGTCCCAGATGCCCCCGGGGTGGAGGTAGTCGTCCTTGTCCGGGCCGAGGGACAGGAAGAGCAGCCAGGCGATCGGGAAGAGCGCGATCAGGCTCGCGACGGTCAGGATGCCGTGGGAGGCGAGGGTGGTGGCGAGGCCCCGGCGCCCGCGGGGCTGCGGGGCTGCGGTGGTGTCGGCCGGGTCCGACTGCTCGGACTTCTGCACGGTCATGGCACTCATGGGTACGGGAGCTCCTGCCTCAGATCGCGAGCTGCTGCTCATCGCGGTTCAGCCAGCGGCGGTAGAAGGAGGTGAAGACGACGAGGATGGCCAGCAGCAGCATGCCGTAGGCCGCCGACTGCGCGAAGTCGCGCGGCTGTTGGCCGAAGCCGAGGTAGTAGGCCCAGGTGACGAGGATCTGCGCGTCCGGGGCGGTGTTGCCGAACAGCAGGAAGATCACGGCGAACTGGTTGAACGTCCAGATGATGCCGAGGAGTACGACAGTCGAGCTGACGGAGCGCAGGCCCGGCAGGGTGACGTACCGGAACCGCTGCCAGGCGTTCGCGCCGTCCATGTCCGCGGCCTCGTACAGCGTGGAGTCGATGGACTGGAGACCGCCGAGCAGCGAGACCATCATGAACGGCACCCCGCACCACGTGTTGACCATGATCGCGGCGAGCCGCTGCCAGAAGGTGTCCTCCAGCCACAGCGGTGACGGCAGGTGCACGGCGTCGAGCATCGAGTTGATGATGCCGGCGTCGGCGAGCATGAACCGCCAGCCGAACACGGTGACGAAGGTGGGCACGGCCCACGGCAGGACCAGGATCAGCCGGTAGAAGGTGCGCCCGCGCAGTTTCTGGTTGAGGAGCAGGGCGAGGCCGAGGCCGATGCAGTAGTGCAGGGCCACACAGAGCGCGGTCCAGACGATCGTCCAGATGAAGTGCGACCAGAAGCGGTCGTACGCGGTGTCGCCCCACAGGATGTCGGCGTAGTTGTCGAAGCCGATGAACTTGTAGGTGGCGTCGATGTGGTTGACGCCGATCGTACGGGCCGAGTTGAGGCTGTTGGCGTCCGTGAGCGTCAGATAGAAGCCGCGCACGAGCGGGTAGAGCACGAGGCCGCCGAGCACGACGACCACGGGGGCGATCATCGCGTACGCGTACCAGTACTTCTGGTAGGCGTGCTTGAGACGATCGAGCCGTCCGGGGCGCTGCCCGGGCTCACCGCGGCGCTTGCCGGTCGCGCGGTCGATGGCGACTGTCATGGTTCGACACCTTCTGGAAGATCTTGGAAGATCAGGGGGTACGGCTGACAGGCCGATGGCCGCCGGAACTGTCCCCCGGGTCCGACCGGGCAGTTCCGACGGCCACTCGGGGTCACTTGCTGAAGTCCGGGACCAGCTTGGCGATCGCGGTCTCCGCGTTGGCCAGGCCCTTGTCGAGGGACTCCTTGCCGCCCGCGATCTGCGGCAGCTCGGTGTCGAGCGGGCCCCACAGAGAGCTGTACTCGGGCAGCGCCGGGCGGGGCTGGGCGGCGGCCAGGACGCCCTGGTAGCCGGCGAGGCCCGGGTCGGCCTTGACCTCGGCCGTGTAGGCGTCGTCGCGGGTGGGCAGCGTGGAGTTCTTCAGGGCGACGGTCTCCTGGGACTTCGCCGAGGTCATGAAGTTGACGAACTTCAGCGCGGCCTTCTGGTGCGCGGCGTCCGAACCCGCGTACACGGACAGGTTGTGGCCGCCGGTCGGGGCGCCCGCCTTGCCGCTGGAGCCGGCCGGGACGGTGGCGATGCCGAGGTTGGCCTTGTCCTTGAACGCGGCGCCCTTGTAGAAGTTGGTGATCTCCCACGGGCCCTGGACGATCGCGGCGACCTTGCCGGTGACGAACGCGTCCTGGATGTGGGCGTAGGCGTCGGCGGTGGTGTCCGCCTTGTGCAGGCCCTTGCCGTCGAAGAGGCCGAGCCAGGTGCCGTAACCCTTCTTGGCGGCGGCCGAGTTGACGGTGATCTTCTTGGCGGCGGCGTCGACGGTGTCGGTGCCCTCGCCGTAGAGGAAGCTCTGCGCGTAGTAGGCCTGGGTGGAGCCCCAGTAGCCGTCGACGCCCGTCCTGGTCTTGATGGTGGCGGCGGCCGTCTTCAGGTCGGCCCAGGTCCTGGGCGCCTCGGTGAGGCCGGCCTTCGCGAAGAGTTCCTTGTTGTAGACCAGCGCGAGGGTGTCGGTGACGATCGGGACGCCGTACGTCTTGCCTTCGTACCTGGCCTGTTCGATCAGGCTGGGCTGGAACTTGGCCTCGTCGGTGAGGGCCTCGGTGCCGTCGAGCGGCAGCAGGAAGCCCTTCTTGGCGAAGGCGGGCGTCCAGCCGACCTCGGAGCGCAGCACGTCCGGGGCGCCGGAGGCACCGGCGGCGGTGTCGAACTTGTTCTGCGCCTGGTCGAAGGGGACGTTGACGTACTTGACCTTGATGTCCTTGTTGACGGCCTCGAACTCCTTGACCAGGGCCTGGTAGGTCGGTGCCTCGTTGGTGGCGTTGGAGGTGTCCCACCAGGTGATGGTGACCGGACCGTCGGCCTTGTCACTGGCGCTGTCGTCTCCGCCGCAGGCCGTCGCCGCGAGGGCGATGGACGCCACCAGCGCGGTGGCCGCTATGCCACGCCGCATGAGTTCTCCTTGAGGGTGAAAGCCCGTGTACTGACGGTAACGGCCCCGTCCGCCGTTTCCGCCGACTTGCCGGCCGCGCCGTTGCCGCCGCCGGGCGACGTGAACGTAACAGCCATGCAAGCGCGACGAAAGACCTTGCAGAAAAAAAGTGCAAGAACCGACGACAGTTACCGCGCCGTGACCCCTCGGACCACCGCCAGATCCCTTACCCTGCCGCACTTTGCCGCCGCTCAGCGAGATCTGGGACACTTATGCAAGACTCTGCAAGCTCTTGCCATGTACGCCCCATCAGACACACGCCAGACACACGAGGGAGCGCGATGACGCAGCAACCCCCAGCGGCGGGCGGCCGGTCCGGCCGTCCGGCGGGCCGTTCGACAGCCCGTGCCCGGCGTCCGTTCGGTGGGCAAGGCGAGGGCCGGCCGGTACAGTCCAGCCCTGTGACCACACGGCTTGCCGACATCGCCGCCCAGGCGGGGGTGAGCGAAGCGACGGTCAGCCGGGTCCTGAACGGGAAGCCGGGCGTCGCCGCCACCACCCGCCAGTCCGTTCTCGCCGCCCTCGACGTACTGGGTTACGAGCGCCCGGTCCGGCTGCGGCAGCGCAGCGAGGGCCTCGTGGGCCTCATCACCCCGGAACTGGAGAACCCGATCTTCCCTGCCCTGGCGCAGGTCATAGGGCAGGCCCTGACCCGGCAGGGTTACACCCCGGTGCTGGCCACCCAGACGCCGGGCGGTTCGACGGAGGACGAGCTGACGGAGATGCTCGTCGACCGGGGCGTGGCCGGCATCATCTTCGTCTCCGGGCTGCACGCGGACACCTCCGCCGACATGCAGCGCTACGAGCAACTGCGCGCCCAGGGCGTGCCGTTCGTGCTGGTCGACGGCTTCTCCCCCAAGGTTCAGGCGCCGTTCATCTCCCCCGACGACCGAGCGGCGATGAACCTCGCCGTCACCCACCTCGTCTCCCTCGGCCACACCCACATCGGCCTGGCCCTGGGCCCGAAGCGTTTCGTGCCGGTGCAGCGCAAGATCGAGGGCTTCGTCCGGACGATGCGGGATCTGCTGGGCCTGACGGCACAGGACGTCGAGTCGCGGTTCGTCCAGCACTCGCTGTACACCCTGGAGGGCGGCCAGGCGGCGGCCGCGGCGCTCATCGAGCGTGACTGCACGGCGGTGGTGTGCGCGAGCGACATGATGGCGCTGGGCGCGATACGGGCGGCCCGGCAGCGCGGCCTGGAGGTCCCCCGGGACGTCTCGGTCGTGGGTTTCGACGACTCCCCCCTGATCGCCTTCACCGACCCGCCCCTCACCACGGTCCGCAAGCCGGTCCCGGCGATGGGCCAGGCCGCCGTACGCACACTCCTGGAGGAGATCGGCGGTACGCCGGCCCCGCACAGCGAGTTCGTGTTCATGCCGGAGCTGGTGGTCCGGGGTTCGACGGCCTCCGCCCCTGGGGAACGCACTCGTTCCTAGGGTGGAGAATGCCCCGTTCCAGGCCATCCCCCGGTAGGAGTTCGGGCCGCGTGTCCCTGCCGTAGAACGTGCGGGTCGGACAGGACCAGGGGATGATCTGGGTGAGGGACCGTATCTGGCAGACTCTGTGTCCATGGGCGAGACGACCGTGACGACAAGGGAAGGCCACGACCGGGCCGCACCGCACTCCGTCCCGGACGAGACGGCGGAGGGGAACGGCCGCGTGGCCGGGGGACTCCTGCGCCGGATGCGTGCTCCCCGCCGGCCACGCTTGTGGTTCGAGATCCTGCTGATCGCGGTCAGTTACTGGACGTACTCACTGATCCGCAACGCCGTGCCGGAGCAGAAGGCCGAGGCGCTGCGCAACGCGGACTGGATCTGGAAGGCCGAGCACACCCTGGGCATCGCCGTCGAGGAGTCGGTCAACCACGCGGTCAACTCGGTGACATGGCTGATCGTGGGCATGAACTACTACTACGCCACACTGCACTTCATCGTCACTCTCGGTGTCCTGGTGTGGCTGTACCGCAGTCACCCGGGCCGTTACGCGGCCACACGTCTGACCCTTTTCGCGACGACTGCGGTGGCACTGGTCGGTTACTACCTGTATCCACTGGCCCCGCCCCGCCTGATGAACGGCAACGACTTCGTCGACACGGTGATGGTCCACCACACCTGGGGCTCGATGGCCTCCGGCGACCTCAAGCACATGTCCAACCAGTACGCGGCGATGCCGTCGATGCACATCGGCTGGTCCACGTGGTGCGGTCTGACGATCTTCGCCCTGGCCTCCGTCCCCTGGGTGCGCGTGCTCGGGCTCCTCTACCCGGTGGCCACCCTGGTGGTGATCGTCGCCACGGCCAACCACTTCTGGCTGGACGCGGTGGGCGGCCTCATGTGCCTGGCCTTCGGCTTCGCGGTGGCCCGCCTCTGGTACGGCAGACTCCCTTACGCCCTCCCGAAACTGGTCCCGGCGCGGGGGCAGGGCGGCCTGCTGCTCCCGGTCAGACCATGATCCCGGCGGGACAGCCGGGCCTGCGTTCTCACACCTTGCGTTCTCACACCGACGCCCCGTAGAACAGCGTGTCCACGACACCGCGGGCCCGCCGGGTGGTCCGCCGGTACGCGTCGATCATGTCGCCGACATGCCCCGGCCCGTACCCCAGGTACCGTCCCACCGCACCCAGCTCCCGCCCGTCCGAGGGGAAGGTGTCCCCGGCCCGCCCGCGCACCAGCATCACGGCGTTGCGCACCCGGGTGGCCAGGACCCACGCCTCGTCGAGGACAGCCGCGTCCTCCCCGGCGATCAGTCCGGCGGCGCAGGCCGCGGCGAGGGCTTCGCGGGTACGGGTCGTCCGCAGCCCGGGTTCGGCCCACCCGTGCTGGAGTTGCAGCAACTGGACGGTCCACTCCACGTCCGACAGTCCGCCCCGCCCGAGCTTGGTGTGCAGGGTCGGATCGGCGCCGCGGGGCATCCGCTCCGACTCCATACGCGCCTTCAGGCGCCGGATCTCACGCACCGCGTCGTCGCCGAGCCCCTGCGCCGGGTAGCGCAGCGGGTTGATCAGCTCGATGAAGCGGCGCCCCAACTCCTCGTCCCCGGCGACGACTTCGGCCCGCAGCAGCGCCTGTGACTCCCAGCCGAGGGACCAGCGGCGGTAGTACGCCTCGTACGACGTCAGGGTCCGGACCATCGGCCCCGACTTGCCCTCGGGGCGCAGATCCGCGTCGATGAGCAGCGGCGGGTCGGCGCTGGGCGCCTGGAGCAGTCGCCGCATCTCGGACACGACGGCGTTCGCGGCCTTGGCGGCCTCGTGCTCGTCGACGCCTTCCCGGGGTTCGTGCACGAACAGGACGTCGGCGTCGGAGCCGTAGCCCAGCTCGTGCCCGCCGAAGCGGCCCATGCCGATCACCGCGAACCGGGTGGGCAGGGTGTCCCCCCACCCGTCCCGCACGACCGCGCGCAGGGTTCCGGCCAGGGTCGCGGCCGTGATGTCGGAGATCGCGCCGCCGACGCGGTTCACCAGGGCGCCCTGGTCGGCCTCGGCGGGCGACTGCTCGGTGCCGTAGGAGCCGACGATGTCGGCGGCGGCCGTACGGAACAGTTCGCGGCGCCTGACTCCGCGCGCGGCGTACACGCCCTGTTCGCCGGTGCCGGCGCGGCCGACGGCGGCCAGTATCTCCTGCTCCAGGTGGTCCCGCTCGCGCGGCTCCAGCCCACCCGCCCCGTCGCCGTCACCGAGCAGCGCGACGGCCTCCGGCGCCCGCATCAGCAGGTCGGGGGCGAGGCGCCCGGCCGACAGGACGCGGGCCAGGTTCTCGGCGGCGGCCCCTTCGTCCCTCAACAGCCGCAGATACCAGGGGGTTCGGCCCAGCGCGTCCGACACCTTGCGGAAGTTGAGCAGCCCGGCGTCCGGGTTGGCGGAGTCGGCGAACCAGCCCAACAGGACGGGCAGCAGCGTCCGTTGGATGGCCGCCTTCCGGCTCACACCGCTGGCCAGCGCCTCCAGGTGCCTGAGCGCGGCGGCCGGATCGGCGTACCCGAGCGCGACCAGCCGTTCCCGTGCCGCATCGATGCTCAGCCTGCTCTCGCCGGGGGCGAGTTGGGCGACGGCGTCGAGCAGCGGCCGGTAGAAGAGCTTCTCGTGCAGCCGTCGTACGACGGACGCGTGCCGCTTCCACTCCCGGTTCAGCTCGGCGACCGGATCGGTGCGCAGCCCCAACGAGCGCCCGATGCGCCGCAGATCGGCCTCGCTCTCGGGGACGAGGTGGGTGCGCCGGAGCCGGAACAGCTGGATGCGGTGTTCCATGGACCGCAGGAACCGATAGGCGTCGTCGAGCTGTACGGCATCCGCGCGCCCGACGTACCCGCCCGCGGCGAGCGCGTTGAGCGCGTCCAGGGTGGTTCCGCTGCGCAGCGAGGTGTCCGCCCGCCCGTGCACCAACTGGAGCAGCTGGACGGCGAATTCGACGTCCCGCAGGCCGCCCGGGCCGAGCTTCAGCTCCCGCTCCACCTCGGCGACGGGAATGTTCTCGACGACCCGGCGGCGCATCTTCTGCACGTCGACGACGAAGTTCTCGCGCTCGGCGGCGTGCCAGACGAGCGGGGCGAGCGCGGCGACGTACTCCTCCCCCAGTTCGACGTCACCGGCGACCGGGCGGGCCTTCAGCAGGGCCTGGAACTCCCAGGTCTTGGCCCAGCGCTGGTAGTAGGCGAGATGGCTGCTGAGGGTGCGTACCAGCGGCCCGTTGCGGCCTTCGGGGCGCAGGTTGGCGTCGACGGGCCAGATGCTCCCCTCGATGGTGGTCTCGGAGCAGATCCGCATCAGGTGCGAGGCGAGCCGGGTGGCGGCGCGCAGCGCCTTGCCTTCATCGGCCCCGTCGACGGCCTCGCCGACGAAGATGACATCGACATCGGACACGTAGTTGAGCTCGTGGCCACCGCACTTGCCCATGGCGATCACGGCGAGCCGGCACTGCGCGGCGTCGTCGGGCGCGGCGGTGCGGGCGATGGCCAGGGCCGCGCGCAGGGTCGCGGTGGCGAGGTCGGCCAGTTCGGCGGCGGTCTCGGCGATGTCGGTGGTACCACACACATCGCGGGCGGCGATGGACAGCAGGCAGCGCCGGTAGGCGACACGCAGTGACACGGGGTCGGTGGCCTCGGCGAGACCCCGTTCGAACTCCTCCACTCCGGGATGGAGATCCCGGGGCTCGTAGGTGACGAGGGCCTGCCAGTCGCGCGGATGCCGGATCAGGTGATCGCCGAGTGCGGCGGAGGCGCCGAGCACTCCGAGCAGCCGGTCGCGCAGCGGTTTGGCCGCTATCACCGTGTCGAGCAGCTCGTGCCGGGCGGTGCGGCCGTCCTGCGCCTCGGCGAGCCGGACGAGGCCGAGCAGTGCGAGATCCGGGTCGGCGGTCGCGCCCAGCGCGTCGAGCAGCACCGGGTCGTCCCGCATGGGCGCGAGTTCCACGCTGTCGAGGAGCCGCTCGGCGGCGGAGGGATCGGTGAAGCCGTGCCGCAGCAGCCGAGTGAAGGTACTGCTCCTGCGCCCCGGCGCCATCATCCCGGGCCTCCCGTCGGACCATCGGATCAAGGTCGTACGGGCACGAGCCTAACCGGAGAGTCCGGGGTAAGCGCCGGGCGGACCGGAGTGATGTCCACCGGCCGGACCGATGATTTCCACCGCCGCCCGGGGTCAGCACCCAGACGGGAACACCTATGTCGAGGAGGCCGCCCCATGTCCGGCTCACCCACCCCGCAGACCCGGCTCGATCCCCGCTACAGCGACAGCGCCGCCACCACGACCGCCTGGGCCGACGCGGAAAGGATGCTCGCCGAGGCCGAGCTCTTCTGGATCTCGACGGTGCGGGCCGACGGCCGCCCTCACGTCACCCCGCTGCCCGCGGTCTGGTCGGACGGCGCACTGCACTTCTGCACGGGCCCCGAGGAGCGCAAGGCGAGAAACCTCGAACAGAACCCGCAGGTCGTGCTGACTACGGGCACCAGCACCTGGAACAAGGGCTACGACCTGGTGGTGGAGGGCGAGGCCGTCCGGGTCTCGGACGACGGCCGTCTGCGCGAGCTGGCCACGGCCTGGGAGACCAAGTACGGCGGCTTCTGGCACTTCGAGGTGCGGAACGGGTTCTTCCACCACGGTCCCGGACACGCCGTGGTCTTTTCGGTGGCGCCCCGCACGGTTTTCGGCTTCGGTAAGGGTGAGCCGTTCAGCCAGACTCGGTGGCGGTTCGGCTGATGCGCCCGTCAGGGACGACGTGAAGCTATCTGGAGGACCAGCGATGCAGTACACGCTCGAAGTGATCCCGCTGCCCGTGAGCGACATCGACCGGGCCCGTGACTTCTACCGCGACAAGGCCGGTTTCCACGTCGACATCGACCAGGAGGTCATGCCGGGGATGCGCATCGTCCAGCTCACGCCACCGGGCTCGGGCTGTTCGATCGCCCTCAGCGACTCCCTCTGGGAGACGATGGACGGCCCGACGCCCGCACCGGGCTCCTACCAGGGCCTCCAGCTGTGCGTCGCCGACATCAAGGCGGCCCACGCCGAGCTGGTGGAACGCGGCCTGGAGGTGTCGGAGCCGATGCAGTACACGCCGGACGACGGCGCCACGTTCATGTACTTCAAGGACCCGGACGGCAACGGCTGGGCGATCCAGGAGTACCGGCAACGGGCGGCGAAGCCGCTGCACACGCTCCTGACGGAGATGGCGGCCGACGCACGGTAGCGGCCATTTCCCCGGTGTGTTCCCGGGGCCGCCGCTGCGGCCTCGGGAATGTCCCGCCCACTCGCCTGCCCGCTCTACAGCACCGGCAGGTTCTTCCGCAGCTCGAAGGCCGTGACCTCGCTGCGGTACTCCTCCCACTCCTGGCGCTTGTTGCGCAGGAAGAAGTCGAACACGTGTTCGCCGAGCGTTTCGGCGACCAGCTCGCTGCGCTCCATCAGGGTCAGCGCCTCGCCCAGGTTCTGCGGGAGGGGCTCGATGCCCATCGCGCGGCGCTCCGCGTCCGAGAGGGCCCATACGTCGTCGTCGGCGCCCGGCGGGAGCTCGTAGCCCTCCTCGATGCCCTTGAGGCCGGCGGCCAGCAGGACGGCGTACGCCAGGTACGGGTTCGCGCCCGAGTCCAGGGAGCGGACCTCCACGCGCGCCGAGCCCGTCTTGCCGGGCTTGTACATGGGGACGCGGACCAGGGCCGAGCGGTTGTTGTGGCCCCAGCAGATGTACGAGGGGGCCTCGCCGCCGGCGCCCGCGGTGCGCTCCGAGCCGCCCCAGATGCGCTTGTAGGAGTTGACCCACTGGTTGGTGATGGCGGCGATCTCCGCCGAGTGCTTCAGCAGGCCCGCGATGAAGGAGCGGCCCACCTTCGAGAGCTGGTACTCCGAGCCGGACTCGTAGAACGCGTTCCGGTCGCCCTCGAAGAGCGAGAGGTGCGTGTGCATACCGCTGCCCGGGTGCTCGGAGAACGGCTTCGGCATGAACGTCGCCTGTACGCCCTGCTCCAGCGCCACCTGCTTCATGACCAGGCGGAACGTCATGATGTTGTCCGCCGTGGAGAGCGCGTCGGCATAGCGGAGGTCGATCTCCTGCTGGCCCGGGGCGCCCTCGTGGTGGGAGAACTCGACCGAGATGCCCATGGACTCCAGCATGGTGATCGCCTGGCGGCGGAAGTCCTGGCCGACGTGGGTCGGGGTGTGGTCGAAGTAGCCGGAGTTGTCGGCCGGGGTCGGGCGGGTGCCGTCCAGCGGCTTGTCCTTCAGAAGGAAGAACTCGATCTCCGGGTGGGTGTAGAAGGTGAAGCCCAGGTCGGAGCCGCGCGTGAGGGCCCGCTTGAGGACGTAGCGCGGGTCCGCGAAGGACGGGGAGCCGTCCGGCATGAGGATGTCGCAGAACATCCGGGCCGTGCCGGGGGCCTCCGCGCGCCACGGGAGGATCTGGAACGTCGACGGATCCGGCTTGGCGATCATGTCCGACTCGTATACACGAGCGAATCCCTCGATCGCGGAGCCGTCGAAACCGATGCCCTCGTCGAAGGCCTGTTCCAGCTCGGCCGGGGCCACGGCCACGGACTTGAGGAAGCCCAGCACGTCCGTGAACCACAGCCGGACGAACCGGATGTCACGCTCCTCCAACGTCCGGAGCACGAACTCCTGCTGCTTGTCCATCTTCCGCTTCCCCATCCTTGCTGGTCAGGCCGCCTGTCTCCCGCACCACGGAAGGCGGTCGGGCACCTGAGCATCACACCACAACAGCATTTCATGCACGTTGCGCACCTTGATCGTCCAGCCGACCTCGGACTGAACGCCTCACGTACGACAGGTGTACTGCTCTGCCCCTCATCTTGCCTGCTCGCGGCGACATCCGTAATGGGTGATCCCGGACCGGAACCGTTGCGGACGGTCGAGGATTACGATCAGTGGCCACGGATTACGATCAGAGGACCGACCGATCGTCCGACCGACCGCCCCTTTCCCCAGAAGGATCGATCCCATGGGTTCCGCCAAGAAGAGCGCCAATGACAGTGGCAGCGCGGCGCGCAAGGCGCGCATAGAGGAGATGCGGCGCGCCGAGCGCTCGCGAGAGCGCCGGAACCGGATCCTCACGATCGGTGTGAGCGTCGTCGTAGTGGCCGGCCTCGTCGTCGGCGCGGCGGTCCTCGTGCGGTCGCAGTCCGACGACAGCGACACCGCGGCGTCCGACTCCAAGGGCACGGGCAAGTTCGTCACCGACGCCGACGGTGTGAAGACCTGGGACACGAAGCTCACCCAGAACCACGTCACCAAGACCGTCGACTACCCGATGGAACCCCCGGTCGGCGGCGACCACAACGCGGTCTGGATGAACTGCAACGGCGACGTCTACACCAAGGCGATCAACAACATGAACGCCGTGCACTCGCTGGAACACGGCGCCGTGTGGGTGACGTACAACAGCAAGGCGGCGAAGACCGACATCGACGCGCTCGCGGCCAAGGTGAAGAAGACGCCGTACACGCTGATGAGCCCGGACGACAAGCAGGCGGACCCGATCATGCTCTCCGCGTGGGGCAAGCAGCGCACGGTGACCAGTGCCACCGACCCGAACGTGGACAAGTTCCTCGAGGAGTTCGTGCAGGGCGAGCAGACCCCCGAGCCGGGCGCCGCCTGCACGAACGGACTGTCCCAGTGAGGCGGGCGCCCTGGATCGCCGGTGCCGCCGCGACGGCGCTCGTCGCTGCCGGCGCGATCACGTACGCGGTCGCCGACGGCGGCGACTCCGGGATGAAGGCGCCCGCCGCCGACTCGGCGGACGCGGGGTTCGCCCGTGACATGGCGGTCCATCATCAGCAGGCCGTCGAGATGTCGTACATCGTGCGCGACCGGACGGACGACGAGGAAGTCCGGCGGCTCGCCTACGACATCGCGCAGACGCAGGCCAACCAGCGCGGCATGATGCTGGGCTGGCTCGATCTGTGGGAGCTGCCGAAGGTGTCCTCGGCCGCGCCCATGTCCTGGATGGACATGGCGGGCATGGCCGACGGCAAGGACGGCGCGCTGATGCCGGGCATGGCGACCAACACCGAGATGACGAAGCTGGGCAAGCTCAGCGGCAAGCAGGCCGAGGTCCTCTATCTCCAGTTGATGACCGAGCACCACCAGGGCGGTGTCCACATGGCCGAGGGGTGTGTGGACCGGTGCGAGGTGGGGGTGGAGAAGCGGCTCGCGCAGGGCATGGTCGACGCGCAGGAGTCGGAGATCTCCCTGATGGCGGGGATGCTGAAGGAGCGCGGCGCCAAGGCCCTTTCCTAGACCCTTTTCTGGGCCCTTTTCTGGAAGGAAGCGGGTCAGCCGGATGGTTGGGGTGTACGTGGCGTACGCCCCAGACCAGCGACGGACGACACCACCCCCTGCTCACCGGAGAGATGAGCAGGGGCATCGGACCGTCCAGGCCGGAATGGGTGTTCCTGGGCGTGAGGGAACCCGCCCCCGCATCCCCGGACCACGGACACGGTCCGTCGGGCCCGGACGCGGAACGAACACGGGCAACCAGAACGCCCAACACCGTCCGGGGCGTTCGGCTGAGCATGGGTCCTGGCAACAGGACTCACTCCCGCTCGGTCTCCAGGAACGGTTACGTGGAGTCGTACCGCCACTGAGGAAGGTACTGACGGTCACCCGGGGCGGAGGGACGTGGGGTGACCCACACCTCTCCGCCACCCCATCGCGTCGCATTGACGATTACACTTGGCGGCGTGCCTCAACTACGCCTCGCCCTGAACCAGATCGACTCGCGCGTCGGCGACATCGCCGGAAACGCGGACTCGGTCCTCCGCTGGACCCGGCACTCCGCCGAGCAGGGAGCGCACCTCGTCGCGTTCCCGGAGATGGTGCTGACCGGGTACCCCGTCGAGGACCTCGCCCTGCGCTCCTCCTTCGTGGAGGCGTCCCGCGCGGCCCTGCGCTCGCTCGCCGCGCGCCTCGCCGACGAGGGCTTCGGCGAGCTGCCGGTGGTCGTCGGCTACCTCGACCGCTCCGAGAGCGACCTGCCGAAGTTCGGCCGCCCGGCCGGCTCCCCGCGCAACGCGGGCGCCGTCCTGTACGGCGGCGAGGTGCTCCTGACGTACGCCAAGCACCACCTCCCCAACTACGGCGTCTTCGACGAGTTCCGCTACTTCGTGCCGGGCGACACCATGCCCGTACTGCGCGTGCACGGCGTCGACGTGGCGCTCGCGATCTGCGAGGACCTCTGGCAGGACGGCGGCCGGGTACCGGCGGCGCGCTCCGCGAAGGCAAACCTCCTACTCTCGATCAACGCCTCCCCGTTCGAGCGCGACAAGGACGACACGCGCCTGGAGCTGGTCCGCAAGCGTGCCCAGGAGGCGGGCTGCACGACCGCGTACCTGGCGATGGTCGGCGGCCAGGACGAGCTGGTCTTCGACGGCGACTCGATCGTCGTGGACAGGGACGGCGAGGTGATCGCGAGGGCACCGCAGTTCACGGAGGGCTGCGTGGTCCTGGACCTGGACCTTCCGGCGGCCCTGGCCGACGCTCCGGAGGGGGTGGTGGACGACGGTCTGCGTATCGATCGTGTCGTGGTGTCCGAGGAGCCGCTGCCGGCGTACGCCCCTGAGCTGACGGGCGCGTACGCGGAGCGCCTGGACGACGACGAGGAAATGTACTCGGCGCTGGTGGTGGGCCTGCGGGCGTACGTGGCGAAGAACGGCTTCAGGTCGGTCCTGATCGGCCTGTCCGGCGGTATCGACTCGGCTCTGGTGGCGGCGCTGGCGTGCGACGCGGTGGGCGCGGAGAACGTGTACGGGGTGGCGATGCCGTCCAAGTACTCGTCCGACCACTCGATCGGCGACGCGGCGGAACTTGCGAAGCGGACGGGCCTGAACCTCCGTACGGTGCCGATCGCGCCGATGTTCGACGCGTACATGGACTCGCTGGGCCTGACGGGCCTGGCGGAGGAGAACCTCCAGTCACGGCTGCGAGGCACGATGCTGATGGCGATCTCCAACCAGGAGGGCCACATCGTCCTGGCGCCGGGAAACAAGAGCGAACTGGCGGTGGGTTACTCGACGCTGTACGGCGACTCGGTGGGCGCGTACGGCCCGATCAAGGACGTGTACAAGACGTCGGTCTTCCGCCTGGCGGAGTGGCGCAACCGCGCGGCGGAGGAGCGGGGCCAGACTCCGCCGATCCCGGAGAACTCGATCACCAAGCCGCCGAGTGCGGAGTTGCGTCCGGGACAGATCGACACGGATTCGCTCCCGGACTATCCGGTGCTGGACGCGATTCTCGAGCTGTACGTGGACCGGGACTCGGGTGCCGATGCGATTGTCGCGGCCGGGTACGACGCGGAGTTGGTGACGCGGGTGCTGCGCATGGTGGACACGGCGGAGTACAAGCGGCGGCAGTATCCGCCGGGGACGAAGATCTCGGCGAAGGGGTTCGGGAAGGATCGGCGGCTGCCTATTACCAATGGGTGGCGGGAGTCGGTGTAGGGGGCGGGGGCTCGCGCGGGCTGCTTGGCGAGGCATGCGGACAGCAGTCCTCCGAGCACCGGTTCGGCTGCCGCGATCTTGCCGATCACCTCGCGGTGGGGCTCCTCGAACGCGACCACCAGCGTCGGTCGGACCACGCGGTGGGCGTCGGCTTGGCGATGACCAGAAGACACCTCCCGTGTTCGATGAACACGGGAGGTGTCTTCGGCGATGTGCCCGCTTACCTGGCCCCATCGCACAACGCCCGCAACCGAGCCATCAGGTCAGGCTCAAGCCTCACAGCGAACTCGACCAGATGCCCCAGATCGGAGAAGCCAAACATCGCTTTCATGTCACCGACTCTCCTTACCGCCCGCCCGCCCGCGAAGCGAATCCGCAAACCGTCTGTGTACAGGCGCACGCTCCCCTCGGAATCTTCCTGGTCGGATTCGTCGAACGACACGCACGGGACACCAGGATTGATCTCAATCTCGGTCGTCTCGGCAATATCGAGCAAGTCGTCGAAGCACTCTGGTCGAACTAGTTCGACCAGCACGACTTCCACCACCTCGCCGTCGTTCCGGTCTGGCTTGATCTCGACCAGGGAATCCCCGATGTCGAGCACCACAGATCGCGGTGCGTCCCGGAGGCGCGAGTAACCCGCCCATTGAACGGTCAGTGGGACGTACTCGTCCACCTCGACGTGGAACTCCCGATTCGGACCTACTCCCAGAATTGTGAACGGCATCCGCTGTCACCCGAGCCTTCGCGCATGCTTCAGCACTGGATTGCCCCCACCTTTTGCCGGAACAATGATCAGCTCCCAACCGTGGCTGAGAACCCTCCGACCGTACTGCATGCCATTCGCGGTCGCCGCATCTACTGCTCTGGTCAGGCTGACCAACAGCTCCTCGGTCTTCAGATTGCGCGAGAACGCGTTGTACATGATCTCTTCGACCATGTGCTTCGTCGCGTTCGGATGCACCCAGACCTGGCGGCCACCCGCGGTCAGCAGGTTGAACGACCTCGGCAGCACCGTGCTTGCGTACACGGGTTGCATGGCAGCAATCCTCGTCCAGACGGAGACAGTGACGTGTTCAGCCCCTTCGAGGGCAAGGTGCTTTCCTCCCCCTACGGGGAAGGGCACCATGCTCGCGTACAGGCCGGCGTTGTACATCGGCTGGCAGGTGACCTGGGCACCGCTGAGGGAGGTGAAGGCGCCAAACGTGAGGCCGTCGAGAAAGCCGAGGCTCGCCTGGCCCGTTGCCTCGACGGCTCCCCTGGTGACCTTGTCGGAGATGGCCTTCGCAGACTGGACCGCCGGGTGCTGCGGCGCGGTCTCGCGGTCCTCCTGGACGCAGTTGCTGCCCCAGCCCCACTTGCCTGTGAACAGGTCCTTCATCTGCGTGGTGATGCTGCACATGCCGCTCGGGTCGGTGCGGCTGGTGGGCGCATTCTCCACCTAGGCGTAGGCCTGCGTGTAGGGCGTGCTCGCGTCGGGGACGTACGGGTCGCGGCTGGTGAAGCGGCCCGTGTTCGGATCGTAGTTCCGGGCCCGTAGGTTGATGCTGGTGGCGACCGCGTCGAAGTCGTTCCTGATGGTCTGGTCGGTGTACTCGCCTGTGAACCCGAAGCGGTTGAGCGGTGCGTCCTCCGCCCCGAGGTTCAGGTTCGTGGGGTTCTCGCCGAACGGTCCGAAGGTGTAGTTGGCGATTTCCCTGCCGGTGGAGTTGGTGAGGTCGGTGACCGTGCCGATCAGGTCGTGGTGGTAGTAGAAGGTGCCCTGCGGCTGTTTGGTGGATTCGATCTGGCCGAGCTCGTTGTAGGTGTAGGCGGCCGACCAGCCACCGGAACCAGTGCTTTCCCCTGCCAGCAGCGGGAGTTCGTTGTTGATGTCCCAGGCGTACGACGTGGTGGTGCCGTTCTTGACCGAGGTGGCGCGGTTGCCGTCGACGTCGTACGTGTAGGTGGTCGTTCCCTTCGACTTCAGACGGTTGGCGCCATCGTAGGCGAGGGCATCGATTCCGTCAGTGGTCCGGTTGCCATCGGCATCGTGGCTGTAGTTCGTGGTACTGGTGCCGGTGACTGCCTTGGTGAGCTGGTCCGCGATGTCGTAGAAGTAGGCGGTACTGCTGCTGGGGGCGGTCTGTGTCAGGCGGTTGCCGACCTTGTCGTAGGTGTAGGTCGTGGTCGGCGAACTGGACGGGCAGTTGTCGGCCTTGGTAGCGGATGAGCAGTTGCTCCGCAGTCGGCCGACCTCGTCGTAGGTGTAGTACTCCGACTTGGCCGTGGTGCCGCCGGTGTTGTTCCGCACCTGGTCTACCCGCTGCGGCCGGCCGTCTCCGTCGAGCACCCCATGCCAGGACGACAGCGTCTTGGTGCTGTTCGAACTGACAGCTCGACTTTCGCCCGACGGCGCCTTCGAGTTACGGCGACGTCGGGCCAAGGGTGTCGTCACACGGGATATGCGCCATCCCCGGCGTGCACGAGGCCGACGAACGAGGCCCAGGCCTCAGTCGGCACGACGAGTGCGGGGCCGGTTCTGTCCTTCGAGTCGCGGATGCCGACGTGGTCGGCACACGCCGCTATCTCGACGCACGCGCCACCCGTGTCGTTGCTGTACGAGGACTTGAACCAGGCGGATTCGTCGGCCACTTCAAGGGCCGTGATCTTGGTAATGATGGCTACGTCCACTCTCGTGCTAGGGCTTCCAGGAACCCGGCTGTGCGAGCCGGGGGAAGGGCGCTGTCGCGCATGGCGTCGAAGCGGCGGATGTGCCTCTGAACATCCCGCCGCTCGTCGGTGACGCTGATCGTGTTGGGCATGTCGACCTCCACCACAGGGTCGAGTGTCTCGGAGAAGTCCAGCAGAATGAAGTTGGATTCCGTGCGGTACGTCACAACGTCGTGAGGCAGGATCTGGACGGTCACGTTCTCGAGCTCGCCCAACTTCGCGATCTCCTCGTACTGAGCGCGCATCACCTCGGGGCCGCCCACCATCCGTCGGACCGCTGTCTCGTCCATGATGACGCGCAGTTCCAGCGGATCTTCCGAGCGGGTGATCAGCTCCTTCCGCTCCAGTCTCAGCCGAACGTTCTGCTCCACGTACTCGCTCGTCGTCTCGTCGACCGGCTTCGCGATCCGGTACAGAGCGCTGGCGTACTCCTCCGTCTGGAGCAGTCCGAAGACGAAGGACGGCTGCCAGGCGCGCATCACCCTCGCGTCCTGCTCCAGGCCACGGAACGTCGGCATCCTCGACGGCATGAACGCCTTGTACGGCATCCACGGCTCCTTGCTCAACGACTCCCGGTGCAGTTGGAGCAGCAGCTCCCGGTCTTCATGGGGGAGGTCGATGTCGAGGTGGTCGATGAGGCCTTCGAGGTCACTCACACGCGGCAGGTCGTTCTCGCCGATCTCCACTCGCGCGAGCTTCGTGTGGGAGAACCCGAGCGCATTGGCCACCTCCTGGAGCGTCTCACCCTTCCTGTCCCTGAGCTTGCGCAGCTCCTTGCCCAATTCCCTGCGTCGGAAGGTCGCTCCGCGCTTTGCTGCCACTGCGTAATCCTCTCCCCAACCCTGCCGGTGCTCAACGTGCCCTGTGCTCAGTGCCGTCGGGTGGCCTGTCCCTGAGCGTGCCACCCTCTGCATCTCATTGAACAACCCCCTGCCCATGCTTGGGCATGTGCCAATTTTAGCGTCACCACAATTGAGCTTGCACAGTAAATCGCACACGCGGCACGGTAGTTGAGCGCGCTGATCCAGAGCGGCCGTCTCGGGGCGCGCGGGGCAGGTCCGAACGAGGCTTCGGGGCCGTACGGCAAGCAGCACCCAACCACCAGCGACGATGCGAGGGCACCATGCGCAAGACCTCACAAGCCCTGTCGGCCACAGAGCCAGCCGTGCTCCATGCCTTCGAGGTGTATTTCGCCCCCGCCTACTCCCGCGTCCGGCACATACGGAGGATCACTGCCGCCCATCTGCGCCTGTGGGATCTGCCCTCGATGATCGAACCCGCGACGCTGGTCGTCTCCGAGTTGGTCACCAATGCCATCCAGCACTCTGATGGCGCCTCGGTGAACCTCCGCGTACAGCAGCTGTACGCCGACGAATTGCGTGTCGAAGTCGCCGACGGAACCCCGAAGTTGGCCAAACCCCGCGTGGCAGGGCACGACGACGAGAGCGGCCGAGGGCTGTTGATCGTCGCCGCCATCGCGCGCGAGTGGGGCGTCAGTCGCGGTGGAGAGGTGACGTGGTGCTCCCTCTCGATCCCCAGAGGAGTGTGCGTGAACACCGCCCCGAACAGCGAACAGAGACCCCCCGCGACTCGGCGACCGTCCGGGGGCGTGGCCCACCAACCGCATGGGAGTTGATGAACATGGCCGAGCGTAGCGCTGGGGCTCTGCAATGGGCACTGGTGGCTTTGGCCCTCTGGGGCCTGCCCCTCCTGCTGCCCGCCACCGGCACCGGCACCCGCCACAAGGTGCCGATTGCAGTTCGAACTGTCGCGACCAGTAAGAACGTAGGGGACTACCCGATCCTCTCCGCACGGGTGCCGCCTTCGCGCCGGTCGCCGTACAGCACCGACCGGGCACCTCTGGACGGTTCGGCGTCCCGCCTGTCACGGCCGTATCTGCCCGCCCTCACCGAGTGCCTGGCTGCGGAAGCGGTCACGGCACTGTGTGCGGCCCGTGTACGGCCGTACTGGACGGCACGGGAACGGGTGTTGAGGTGGAGGCGACGGCGCGTCCTGGTGCTGTCGGCCCACTTCCGTCTCGACCTCGACAGCCTCGCCATCCACACGGTCCCGGCCGGGAATGGCGTCCGATGAGCGGCGCAAGGGGTACCAGAGTCAGTGCGGCCGTGAGGCAGGCAGAGTTGCCCATGCTGCGCGCCTACCGCCTGTGGCACGAGCACACCCGCAAGTGCGTCGACGGCTGTAAGCGCGTACGCAAAGCACAGGACGGCTGCGAGAGCGGGCGGGAACTGTGGGCGAGCTACCGCCACGCCTACGCCGGAGGCGATCGATGACCACGCCATCGACGCCCACCAACCGGTGCGGGGCGGTCCGTGCCTCCCTGTTCTACCGCGTTCCGATCCTCAGCGAGGTAGGCGCGTGCGTCCTCCCCCACGGGCACAACGGCGACCACCGGGACCCATGGGGGGCCACCTGGAACGTGATCCCGCTCTACCCCATGACCGACACCGACCGGGGGAAGGACGAGTGACCCACACCCCGCAGCCGACCTGGCCTCCGGAACCCCCGTACCTGTCCAGCCTCTGCACCATCGGCACCCATGACCGGTGCCAGGACGCGGAGCCCCGGGAGAGCGGTATTCCGGGACTGCATTATCTGGTGTGCACGTGCTGTTGCCACCATCTGAGTCCGGTCCCGGTCAACGGAGCGAGTGAGGGCTGAGGGCGGGTACAGGAGTTCGGACTCTCACTAGGCGACGAGTCGGAGACGACGTCAGCGGACGACGTCGAAGACGTTCTTCTGCAGGCCGTTGGCGTACGTCTCGGACTCGACGAGCTTCAGCTTCTGGGTGTCCTTGTCCGTGGCGCTGAACAGGCGCTTGCCCGCGCCGAGCAGCAGCGGGAAGACCAGCAGGTGGTAGCGGTCGATGAGGCCGGCGTCGGAGAGGTCGCGGGTGAGGGTGGCGCTGCCGTGGATGATGATCGGGCCGCCCTCGGTCTCCTTCAGCGCGGCGACGTCGTCGAGCGAGCGCAGGATCGTGGTCTCGCCCCAGTTCGGGACCAGGTCGCCCTCGGTGAGGGTGGTGGAGACGACGTACTTCGGCATCACCTTGTAGTCCGCGAAGTCCTCCATGTCCGGCCAGACTGAGCTGAACGATTCGTAGCTGACGCGACCCAGCAGCATCGCGGCGGCTTCCTTCTGCTCCCGGTCCTTGATCTCGAACGCCTCCGGGAGGAACTCGATGTCCTTGAAGGTCCAGCCAGCGTTCCGGTAACCGGGCTCGCCGCCCGGGGCCTCCACTACGCCGTCGAGCGAGACGAAAGCGGTACTGATCAGGGTGCGCATCCCGGGGCTCCTGGGGGTGTCTCGTGGCTGGTTCTCAGCCGATTCTCACTTACTGACTCCGGGGCGCGGTGAAACTCATCGGCCATCGGCCATCGGCCATCGGCCACGAACGCGACGACGATTGCCCATGCGTCCGCCTCAGTAGGCGGCGCGGGCGGGGAAAGGCGGCTGCCCCGGCCTTGACCGAAGAAGCGGCGGGGGCGGGAGGTGAGAAGGAAGGCTGAGCGGCCCGGCGCCCCAAGGCGCCGGGTGGGTGGGAAATGCCGGGCGGCGTCGAGGAGTTCGACGGCGCCCGGCGAACGGACCGGCAACGGGCGGGTGGGGGAAAGCACCCCTCAGTGGTGCACCTTCTCCGCCTGCGCGGGCACGTGCGACGCCACCAACCGCTCCCGGCCCGCCGACGGAGTCACCCTCACTCCGCGCCGGTCCACCACGTACGCGACCCCCGCGACACCCAGCCCCAGTACCGCCAGCCCCGCTCCGACCAGCGCCGGAGACGTCACGCCGAATCCCGTCGCCAACGCGAGACCGCCCACCCACGCTCCCCCGGCGTTCGCGAGGTTGAAGGCCGCCTGGTTCGCCGAGGACGCCAGGGACGGGGCCGTCGACGCCCTCTCCATCACCATCAGGTTGAGCGGGGAGCCCGTGACGAACGCCGCCACTCCCAGCAGCATGACCGCCAGCGCCGCGCTCCACGGCGTACTCATCAGCAGCGGGAACGCGCCCAGCACCACGATCAGCGACACCAGGCCACCGAACAGCGTGCCCCGCATCGCGTGGTCCGCGAGGCGGCCGCCCAGCAGGTTGCCGATCGTCGCTCCCACGCCGAACAGGGCCAGCAGGAGGGTGACGCTGGAGTCGGCGTAGCCGGCGGAGTCCGTGAGCATCGGCGTGATGTAGCTGTACGCCGAGAACAGGGCGCCGAAGCCCGCCACCGTCGTACCGAGGGCCAGCCAGACCGGCAGCGACCTCAGCGCGGCCAGTTCGCCTCGCAGGCCTGCCACCGGTGTTTCCACCCGCGCATCCGGGATCAGCAGTGCCAGCGCAGCTATCGCCGCCACGCCGATCACGCTCACGCCGAGGAAGGTGGCCCGCCAGCCCAGCTGCTGGCCCATCGCCGTCGCCACCGGGACGCCGACCACGTTCGCGACCGTCAGGCCCAGGAACATCAGGGACACCGAGCGTGCCTTGCGCTCCGGGGCCACCATCGTCGTGGCCACCACCGCGCCCACGCCGAAGAAGGCGCCGTGGGGCAGCCCGCTCAGGAAGCGGGCGGCCAGGAGGTAGTCGTAGGTCGGTGCGAACGCGGAAAGCGCGTTGCCCGCTATGAACAGGCCCATCAGGCCGATCAGGACCTTCCGGCGCGGCATCCGGGCCGTGACCGCCGCGAGCAGCGGGGCGCCGATGACGACGCCCAGCGCGTACGCCGAGACCAGGTGCCCGGCGGACGGGATCGAGATGCCCAGGTCGCCTGCGACGTCCGGCAGCAGGCCCATCATCACGAACTCGGTCGTGCCGATGCCGAAAGCACCCACAGCGAGGGCGAGCAGGGCCAGGGGTGTGGTCCTGCGGGCGGACAGGGTGGTCGGCGTGGGCCGGGACATGAGAGCGCGGGGCCTTTCGAAGGGTGCGGCGGGCGTAGGTCCGTACAGTTTATGTTCAAGTACGGAACAAACGCTGCCACGCCCGGTATTCCTGCGGGGTTCTCCCGCGTTACGAGCCCGTTGCGGACGAGGGAATCCTCACCCTCGCCGCGATCGGCAGGTGGTCGCTCGCCGTGCGCGGCAGCGACCACGAGCTGACCGGTTCCACGCCCTGCACCATGATCTGGTCGATCCGCGCCATCGGGAAGGACGCCGGCCAGCTGAACCCGAAGCCGCTGCCCGACGCGCCCTGCGTCGAGCGCATCTGGGCGGTGACCGCGTTCAGCGCGCGGTCGTTCATCGTGCCGTTGAGGTCGCCGAGCAGGATCTTGCGCGTCAGCTTCTCGTCGGAGAGCGCCTCGCCCAGCGCGTTCGCGCTCCGGTCGCGCTGACGGGCCGTGAACCCGGCCTCCAGTTTCACCCGTACCGACGGGAGGTGGGCGACGTACACCGCGACCGGTCCCTCCGGTGTCGCCACGGTGGCGCGCATCGCGCGGGTCCAGCCCAGCTTGATGTCCACGGGCCGGGAGACGCTGATCGGGTACTTGCTCCACAGGCCGACGGTGCCCTGCACCGAGTGGTACTTGTACGTCGACGCGAGGGCGTTCGCGTATGTCGGGACAGCCGTCTCCGTCAGCTCCTCCAAGGCGAGGACGTCGGCGTCGGAGCCGGCCACCTCGCGGGCGGTGCCGGACGGGTCCGGGTTCTCCGCGTTGACGTTGTGGGTGGCCACCGTCAGGTTGCCGCCGGTGCCGGCGTTGCTGCCGAGGAGTCCGCCGAAGAGGCTGAACCAGACCAACGTGGGCAGCAGTACCGCGATCAGCGCGGTCGCGGAGCGCCGGATCAGCGCCAGGACCAGCAGCAGCGGTACGAGGACGATGCCGAACCAGGGCAGGAACGTCTCGGTGAGGCTGCCGAGGTTGCCGATACGGTTGGGGATCTGCGCGTGCAGCAGCATCACCAGGGCCAGCAGCAGTGCCAGCGCCGCGACGATCAGGCCCCGGCGCCAGATTCTCGGGTCGCCCCGCCAGCCGGCCACCAGACGGCTCATCAGGCGCCGAAGCCGGGGTCCCCGGCGCTCGGGTGCCGAGCCTCCGTTGTCCGTCTCCGTCATGTACGCCTGCTGGGCCATACCGTCGCCTCACAACCTGCTGTGCACACCGTCCGTCCCCCCGCCTCTAAGACCCTAGGGGATGATCGGTTCCGTTCTCGCCGTCCCAGGACGGCCGTACGGGGACGATGACGAACAAGTCGGCGCGACCAGTTCCGGTTCCCGTCCGGTGGACGGCCTCTGTGACGAAACACGCACAGTCGAGCGCCGGGCGGTCCGTCGGGCGTACAAACTGCCGATTACGGGGCGACCGGCCGCAGACCTTCCAGCAGCGTGTCGACGATCTGCTCCGCGAGGCCCTCCGGCAGATCCACCTCGGGGCGCAGTACGACGCGCAGGAGCATGGGGCCGAGGAAGAGGTCGTACATCATCGAGGCGTCGAGGTCCGGGCGTATCTCGCCGTTGCGCTGGCCGCGGCGCAAGAGCTCGGCGCCGCGCAGACGGCGCGGTTCGATGACGGTGGCGTGGTAGGCGGCCCAGAGTTTGGGGCTGCTCTTCATCTGGGCCTGGACGTTGTGCAGGAACGCCGAGGACCGGTTGACCAGTCCGCGCCGGCGCAGCGCCTCCAGCAGGACGACCAGGTCGTCGCGCGTGGACGTGCCGGGCAGCTCCGGGTCCGCGGGCTCCATGACACGCATGACCTCGACGAAGAGCTCCTCCTTGCCCGGCCAGCGGCGGTAGATGGTGGCCTTGCCGACACCGGCGGTACGGGCCACCCGCTCGATGGAGATGTCCGCGAGGGGCACGCCTTCCTCCACGAGCTGCATCACGCCCTCGATGATGGAGCGTTCCACGGCTTCGCTCCGGGGGCGGCCACGGGTGGTGGTCCGATCCGTGGCGGGCCGATCGCCGGGGCTCCGATCCGTGGGGCTCCGATCGGTGGGGCTCCGATCGGTGGTGGTCCGGCCGGCCGGGCCGTCGGCGAGGTTCACGCGACCTGCTCCTTTCCTCGTCATGCGAACGTTCCGCGTCCTGCGAACGTTCTGCGTCCTGGGTCCTTGGTCTGCGGTGATTCTCCCCGCTGCTCAGTGGTCCGCGGGCACCAACTTCGCCTCGTCCTCGCCCTCTTGGGGCGCGGCCGGGCGGCCCGGCAGGCACAGGGCGACGACCAGTGCGCCGAGGACGGCGACGCCCGCGCCGCACAGCGCGGTGATGTGCATCGCGTGCAGGAACGCGTCGTTGGCGGGGCCGACCAGGGCCTCGCCGCGGGGGCCGAGCTTCGCGGCGACGCCGAGCGTGGCCTCGATGGACTCGCCCGCGGTGTGCCGTACGTCGGCGGGCAGCGCGCCGAGCTTGTCCTCGATGTCGCTGCGGTAGACCGCCGAGAGGACGGAGCCGAGTACGGCGATGCCGAGCGCGCCGCCGACCTGGCGGAAGGTGTTGCTGAGCGCGGATGCGGAGCCTGCCTTCTCACGGGGCAGGGCCTGCATGATGACGACGCTGGCCGGCGTCATGATGTGCGCCATACCGGTGCCCATGAGGAAGAAGACGACTTCCAGCACCCAAATCGGGGAGTCGGCCTCGAACGTGGCGAACGCGGCCAGGGTCGCGGCGATCAGGAGCATGGCGGCGGTGGTCGTGGCCCGGTTGCCGAAACGGTCGACGGCCAGCCGGGCGCGCGGCGCGAAGATCAGCTGTGCGGCGGCCAGCGGCAGCATCAGCAGGCCGGTCTGGAGCGGGGAGTAGCCGCGCACGCTCTGGGTGTAGAAGACCGAGAAGAACGTCACGCCCATGAGTGCGAAGAAGACGAGCGCTATGACGGACATCGCGCCCGCGAAGGTCTTGTCGCGGAAGTACGTCACGTCGACGGACGGGTGGTGGCTGTGCTTCTCGAACAGCACGAAGCCGACGAGCACGGCGAGACCGGCACCGATGGTCGCCAGTACCTGCGGGTCTGCGAAGTCGCCGAGCTGACCGCCCTTGATGATGCCGTAGACGAGCAGCACAAGCCCGGCGACGGACAGCAGAACCCCGACGGGGTCGATACGACCGGGCTTCGGGTCGCGGGAGTCAGGCACCAGGACCGTCATCAGTACGAGGGCGACGACCACGATCGGTACGTTGATGAGGAAGACGGAGCCCCACCAGAAGTGGTCGAGGAGGATGCCTCCGGTGATCGGCCCGATGGCGATGGCGAGCCCGACCCCGCCGGCCCAGATACCGATGGCCTTGGGCTGCTCCTCGCGCTCGAAGACGTTCATGAGGACGGCGAGGGTGGCGGGCATCACGAAGGCGGCGCCGAGGCCCATCACGGCCCGGAAGAGGATCAGTTCGACGGGCGAGCCGGCGAAGGCGGCGAGGGCGGAGCCGAGACCGAACACGGCGAGACCGCCGAGCAGCACCTTCTTGCGGCCGAGCCGGTCGCCGAGGATGCCCGCGGTGAACAGCAGGCCGGCGAAGACGAGGGTGTAGGCGTTGATCGCCCACTCCAGCTCGCTCTGGGTGGCACCCAGGCCGGTCGGGGCCGGGGTGGAGATGGTCTTGATGGCGACGTTGAGGATGGAGTTGTCGAGCACCACGATCAGCAGGCTGAGCATGAGCACGCCGAGGATCACCCAGCGTCGCCGGTGCACGGCCTCGGAAATCCGGGGGCCGGGGGCGGGTGGGCCGGCAGGAGTCGTCATGTCGGCAAGCCTAGGGCTATTTCAATACGAGACCGTCTCGTATTGGATTCTTTACCGAGACCTTAAGCGCGGCGCGGTCCGTGTGCAACGCCGGTTAGCACCTCGGGAGTGCGACGCGGGTGGGCGACGCGGGTGGGCGACGCGGGTGGGCGACGCGGGTGGGCG
>NZ_JAVFVX010000036.1:60016-71100 GCF_033441795.1 Streptomyces sp. ADMS
GTGGGCGACGCGGGTGGGCGACGCGGGTGGGCGACGCGGGTGGGCGACGCGGGTGCGAGATCTTCAGCACAGGGACCTTCGCTCCTCGGGCGACCACTAGCCGCATTCGGAGGGGAGATGCAACCATGGGAGGGATCCGGGGACGCCGTCAGGGCGCCTCGAGATGATTTGAAGGAGCCGTTGCCATGACGCAGCTTCAGCCTGCCCAGCAGACCTCCGCCGGCAGCACCAACGCGCTGTACGGAGGCAAGGGCACTCGCCGCATCACGGTCCGGGACATCACCGCCGCCAAGGAGCACGGCGAGAAGTGGCCCATGCTCACCGCGTACGACGCGATGACCGCGTCCGTCTTCGACGAGGCCGGTATCCCGGTCATGCTGGTCGGTGACTCTGCGGGCAACTGCCATCTGGGGTACGAGACGACCGTGCCCGTCACCCTCGACGAGATGACCATGCTGTCGGCGGCGGTCGTCCGGGGTACGAGCCGGGCGCTGATCGTCGGCGACCTGCCCTTCGGTTCGTACCAGGAAGGGCCGGTACAGGCGCTGCGTTCGGCGACGCGGCTGGTGAAGGAGGCGGGGGTCGGCGCCGTCAAGCTGGAGGGCGGTGAGCGGTCGCACCGCCAGATCGAGCTGCTGGTCGAGTCCGGCATCCCGGTGATGGCCCACATCGGGCTGACGCCTCAGTCCGTGAACTCGATGGGCTACCGCGTCCAGGGACGCGGCGAGGAGGCTGCCCAGCAGTTGCTGCGGGACGCGAAGGCCGTGCAGGACGCGGGGGCGTTCGCGGTGGTGCTGGAGCTGGTTCCGGCGGAACTGGCCGCCGAGGTCACGCGGACGCTGCACATCCCTACGGTCGGTATCGGGGCGGGGGCGGAGACGGACGCGCAGGTGCTGGTGTGGACGGACATGCTCGGGCTGACCGGGGGGCGAGTGCCGAAGTTCGTCAAGCAGTACGCGAATCTGCGTGAGGTCATGGGGAACGCGGCGAAGGCGTTCGCCGAAGATGTGACCGGCGGGACGTTCCCGCTGGAGGAGCACTCCGTCCACTGACCTGAGCAGGTCCCACAGAGCCCACAGCACCCACAGAGCCACTGCGGCACGAATGCAGCCCGCCGACTCCCCCATCGGCGGGCTGCGGCTTGTTTCTCGCCCTCGCCGGCCTCACCCGTCCCATCCCGTACCTGGAGGCTGCGCCCCAGCCCCCCTTCGGCCCTGCACGGGCCTTGTCCTCAACGCCGGACGGCTGAGATACCCGGTCCTGGGCTGGAAAGATGCGGCGACCGGGCGAGTGAGTGAGGAAGTGCCGGGCGGGCCGGGTTTCGGCTGTCGGTGGTCTGTCGGTGGTCTCGGTGGTCTGTCGGTGGTTTGTCGGTGGGGGGTGACAGGTTCGGTTCATGACGCGAATCGACAACCACCCCGCCGACGGGGCCACGAGTGCCGTTTCCGTGCGGGGGCTGGTCAAGCACTACGGCGAGACCAAGGCGCTGGACGGCGTCGACCTGGACGTCCGGGAAGGCACCGTACTCGGGGTGCTCGGGCCCAATGGCGCCGGCAAGACCACCCTCGTACGCATTCTGTCCACCCTGCTGCAGCCCACCTCCGGGCACGCCACCGTCGCCGGGTACGACGTCCTGCGCCAGCCCCGGCAGCTGCGGCGCGTGATCGGGCTCACCGGCCAGTACGCCTCCGTGGACGAGAAGCTCCCGGGCTGGGAGAACCTGTACATGATCGGGCGGCTCCTCGACCTGCCCCGCAAGGACGCCCGCGCCCGGGCCGACGAACTGCTGGAGCGGTTCTCGCTCACCGAGGCGGCCAAGCGCCCGGCGAGCACGTACTCCGGCGGTATGCGGCGGCGGCTGGACCTCGCCGCTTCCATGATCGGACGCCCGACCGTGCTGTTCCTCGACGAACCCACCACCGGACTCGACCCCCGGACCCGCAACGAGGTCTGGAGCGAGGTCAAGCGCATGGTCGGCGACGGGGTGACCGTCCTGCTCACCACCCAGTACATGGAGGAGGCCGAACAGCTCGCCTCCGAGCTGGCCGTCATCGACCGGGGGAAGGTCGTCGCCGGCGGTGCCATCGACGAGCTGAAGGCGAAGGTCGGCGGCCGTACCCTGCGGATCCGGCCGGCCGACCCGCTGCAACTGCGCCCGCTCGCCCGGGACCTCGACGACCTCGGCATCACCGGTCTCGCCACCACGGTCGCGGACACCGCGACCGGCAGCGTCCTGGTGCCGATCCTGAGCGACGAGCAGCTCACCGCCGTGACCGGCGCGGTCGTGGCGCGCGGTATCACGATTGCCTCGATCTCCACCGAACTGCCCAGCCTGGACGAGGTGTTCCTGTCCCTCACCGGTCACCGCGCCAGTGCCCCGCAGGACGACGACGCCACGCCCGCCGACACCCGAGAGGAGGTCGCCGTATGAGCGCCGCGACCGCCACCGTCAACGACATCAGCACCGCGAAGGACGGCATGAGGGCCGACGGCCGCATTCCGCTGCGCGGCCATCTGCGCCACACCGGCGCCCTCGTCCGCCGCAACCTGCTGTGGATCCGGCAGGACCCGGAATCCATGTTCGACGCTCTGCTGATGCCGATCGTCTTCACCCTGCTGTTCGTGTACGTCTTCGGCGGCTCGATCGGGCAGGCCCTGGGCGGCGGGCAGGACGGGTACGTGCAGTACGTGATCCCCGGCATGATCGCGATGATGAGCATGACGCTGTCCCAGGGCGTCGGCACCGGGTTCTGCCAGGACTTCAACTCCGGTGTCATGGACCGCTTCCGCTCCCTGCCGATCGGGCGCGGCTCGGTGCTCTTCGCGAAGATCTCGGTCGAGCTGATCCGGATGCTGTTCGCGACCACCGTGCTGATGATCGTCGCCGTTCTGGTCGGCTTCGACATCAAGAACTGGCTGGGACTGTTCGCGGCCGTGGGCCTGTCCACGCTGTTCGCCTCGTCGATCATGTGGGTGTTCCTCACCCTGGGCGTGATCATGAAGAGCGCGCAGTCCGTGCAGGCGATGGGCTTCCTGGTGCTGTTTCCGCTGCAGTTCGGTTCGTCGATCTTCGCCCCGACGCAGTCGATGCCGGGCTGGCTCCAGGCGTTCACCGACTACAACCCGCTGTCCACGCTCGCGGACGCGGCCCGCGGGCTGATGGTGGGCGGCCCGGTGGCACACGACCTGTGGATGACGCTCGGCTGGTCGGTGGCGATCACGGCGGTGATGGCGCCTGTCGCGATCCACAAGTTCCGTACGAAGAGCTGACAGCGGCGGTACGTACGTCAGTGGCGTACGCGCCGGACGTCAGATGAGGGCGGTCGCCTCCTCCGGGGAGAGCCGGCCGCCCTCCGCGTACCCGGCCTCGTACTCCTCGTCGCCCAGCACGTCGCGGACCGCGCGGACGGCGCGGGTGCGGACCTCGCGCTCCATGTGTCCGGAGACATGGCCGGGCGGCAGCAGGTTGTCGGCGGCGCCCAGACAGCGGGCGGCGTCGCGGGCGCGGCCGGCGTCGAAGCCGACGAGGGCGGCGGCGCCGGTGGTCAGGAAGGCGGAGCGCAGATGAGGGGCGATGGCGCGGGACAGCTCGTCGTCGGCGCGGGCCACCGCCCGCCGGGCCCTGCCGAGGGCCTCCTCGTACCGTCCTTCCACGACGTCCAGCCAGGACTCCGCGCCGAGGATGAACGCGTCGAAGACGACGAACGAGGCGGCCCTGAACTCCTGGCGCAGCAGCCGGAGTTGCTCGCGCGCCTCGGGGACCCGGTCGGTGATGCCGAGCCAGGCCGCGAGGAAGAGCCGGGCGGCGGGCATGGCCTCGTTGACCATCCCCTCCGCCTTCTCGATCACCTCGCGCAGCAGCCGTTCGCCCTCGTCGGTGCGGCCCGCCTCCAGGAAGACGTTGCCGAGGCGGGCGGCGAGCACGGTCGCCTGGGCGCGGGCGCCGAGTTGTTCGGCCAGTTCCCTCGCGTCCCGGAAGTCGGTGACGGCGCCGTCGTACTCGCCCTTGCGTTCCTGTGCCTCGCCACGTGCGGAGAGCGCCTCGGCGGCGCCCCAGGCGTCCCCCAGGCGGCGGAAGATCTCCAGCGCCTCGTCGGCGTCGCGGGTCGCGTCGCCGGCCCAGTCGCTGCGGTTGGCGAGGACGTTGGCGCGCATCTGAAGACAGGCGGCGAGCTCCCACTCGTAGCCGGGCGCCGCGTCGCGGCAGGTGCGCACGGACTCGCCGACGATGACGCTGAGCCGTTCCATGTCGCGGGTGAGCATGACGGCGTAGACCCAGAGGAGGCCGGGGTAACGGCAGGTCTGCGGGGCGCCGGGTTCGTAGACCTGGGTGATGGCGTGCAGCTTCTGCCGGGCCTCCGGTGTCTGCCAGGCCTCCAACTCCAGGTCCATGGAGGCGAGATGGATGAGGTGGACGCCGCGCCGGGCCTCTTCGAGGAATTCGCCGCGCCAGGGGGGCGGGGTGTCCGTGCAGCGCTCCCACACGGGCTGGGCCGGGCGGATCGGGAGGGCGAAGGGGTCGGGGCCGAGGTTCATTACCTCGCGGGACCAGTTGCGGCCGGCGAGGCGCAGATCGCGCATCTGCCAGTACCAGGAGGTCGACAGGACGAGGCAGAGCGCCTCCTGTTCGTCGCGCGCGGTGACGGCGTGGCGGAGGGCGGCGCGGAGGTTCTCGCTCTCCCGCTGGAACACGTCGAGCGCGGCCCGCTGGTGGAGGCCGCGCAGCAACGGGTCGGTGGTGCGGGCGAGTTCGCGGTAGTACGTGAGGTGTGCGCGCTCGGCCTGCGGGCGGGCGCCGGCCTCGTCGAGGCGCTCACCGGCGTACTCGGCGACGGTCTCCAGGAGCCGGTAGCGCATCACACCGTTCTCGTCCGAAGGGGCGGCCACTACAAGGGACTTGTCGACGAGCGAGCCGAGCGCTTCGAGGGCGACGGGCCCGCACACCGCCTCCGCTGCGGCGAGGTCGCAGCCGCCCGCGAAGACGGACAGCCGCCGCAGGACGTCCCGTTCGTCCGTGTCGAGCAGGTCCCAGGACCAGTCGACGACGGCGCGCAGGGTCTGCTGGCGGGGCAGGACGGTACGGCTTCCGGAGGTGAGCAGCCGGAAACGGTCGTCGAGCCGGTCGGCGATCTGCCGCAGCGACAGCATCCGCAGCCGGGCGGCGGCCAGTTCGATGGCGAGCGGCAGTCCGTCGAGCCGCCGGCAGATCTCGGCGGCGGCCTCCGCATCGTCCCCGACCCGGAACCCGGGCCGGGCGGCGGCCCCACGGTCGGCGAGCAGCCGTAACGCGAAGGGCTCGGGCAGCGGTTCGACGGGACGCAGCAACTCGCCCGGTACGCCCAGGGGTTCGCGGCTGGTGGCGAGCACGGTGACTCCCGGGCAGCGCACCAGCAGCTCCGCGACGAGCTGCGCGGAGGCTTCGACGACGTGCTCGCAGTTGTCGAGGAGGATCAGCATCCGCCGGCTCGCGCAGTGCTCGACGAGGCGTACGAGGGGATCGTCGTGGCGGTCGGCGGAGGCGACGCGCAACTCCTCGGCGCCGGCGCCGCGCAGCACGGTCTCGCGCGCGCCGACGGCGGTGAGGACGGCCTCCGGTACGGCGTCCGGGTCGACGACGGGCGCGAGCTCGGCCAGCCACACCCCGTCCGGGGCGGCGTCCCGGACGGCTTCGGCGGCCTCCTGCGACAACCGCGTCTTCCCGGCCCCGCCGGGCCCGAGCAACGTCACGAGCCGGGCGGCGGCGAGGTCACCCCGGATGGCGTCGATGTCGGCCTCGCGGCCGACGAACGAGGTGAGGCGGGCGCGGAGGTTGCCCGGAGGCGGGGACACGGGCGAGTGTGACGGCCGGGGTGCGGTGCGGGCCCCGGCGGAGTCCGCGGCGGCCCCGGAGCGGGGGCCGCCGCCCGGCACGGGGACGTACCCCGGCGCAGGAACGCCGCCCGGCACAGGAACGCCGCCCGGCACAGGGACCTGCCCCGGCACAGGGACGCCGCCCGGCACAGGGACGTACCCCGGCGCAGGAACGCCGCCCGGCACAGGGACCTGTCCCGGCACAGGGACGCCGCCCGGCGCGGGGTCAGCGCCCGGCGCGGAAGACGCCCCTGGACCGGCCCCCAAGACGTGCGCACCCGCATCGCCCTGGCCAGGGGCCACCGTGCCGCGGGCTCTTACGGATACTCCGTCCGGTCTCAACAACTCCGCGTGCAGCGTCCGTAGTTCAGGGCCGGGGTCCGAGCCCAGTCGGTCTGCCAGCAGGTGCCGTAAGTCCTCGTAGGCGGCCAGGGCCTGGGCCGGGCGGCCCGCGTCGCGCAGGGCGCGCAGGCGGAGGGACTGGAGGGGCTCGTCCAAGGGGTGGCTGTCGCACAGGGCGGTCAGCTCGGGCAGGGACTGTTCCGCGGCGCCCAGGGCCAGGGCGGCGGTGAGGCGGGCTCGGCGCGTGTCCAGGCGGCGGGTCTCCCATCGGGCGGCCTCGGCGGTGCGGTCGGGGAGGTCCGCGAGGGCCGGTCCGTGCCAGAGGGCGAGGGCGTCGTCGAGGACGACGGCCGCCTTGGCGGGGTCGCCGTCGGTCAGTGCGCGCGTGCCCTCGCCCGCCAATCGCTCGAAACGGTGCAGGTCGACGTCGTCCGGCGCGGCGCACAGCCGGTAGCCACCCTCTGCCGAGGCGATCGCGTCCGGACCGAGCGCGCGGCGCAGTCGGCCGACCAGCGCCTGGAGCGCACCCGGCGCGTCGGCGGGCGCGTCCCCGTTCCACACCTCCTCCACCAGGACACCCGCGGGCACGGTCCGGCCGGGCCGCAGGGCGAACACGGTCAGCAGGGCGCGCAGCCGCGCGCCGCCGAGCGGGACGGAGGTGCCGTCGGGACGAAGTGCCTGGGTGGTGCCGAGGATGCGATAGCGCACGGGTCCATTCTCTCCGGGGGCCGTCGCGGAGCGCGCCCGGGTCTACAGGCCCATGAACGGAGAGACGTCCAGGATCCCCGGGCAACGCCAGGAACCTCCAGGAACCTCCGACCCTCGGTGGGACGTTCCTCCCAGACCACCGGTACCGTCGACCCGCCCGTGCAAGCCGTTCACCGCACGGTCCGCAGCGTTCTCCGCCGAGTCCCCCCAGGAGCCCCGCCCCATGACCACCGCCACCACCCGCAGCAGCGACCGGCGGATAAGCCCGGTCTTCGTCGGGATTCTGGCCGTCGCAGCGGTCACCGGCTGGGCCACCTGGACCGGGTTCGCCGAGCAGCCCGGTGTCGCCGTGTTCCTGTTCGTGACGGCCGCCTGGATCGTGTCGCTCTGTCTGCACGAGTACGCGCACGCGCGCACCGCCCTGCACAGCGGTGACATCTCGGTCGGCGAGAAGGGGTATCTCTCTCTCAACCCGCTCAAATACACACACGCACTGCTCAGTATCGTGCTGCCGGTGATCTTCGTGATCATGGGCGGGATCGGTCTGCCGGGCGGCGCCGTCTTCATCGAGCGCGGGCGCATCCGCGGCCGCTGGAAGCACAGTCTGGTCTCGGCCGCCGGTCCGCTGACGAACGTGCTGTTCGCGGTGGTGTGCACGGCGCCGTTCTGGCTGGACGCGCTGGACGGCGTACCCCGCGACTTCCGGTTCGCGCTCGCCTTCCTCGCTCTGCTCCAGGTGACCGCCGCGATCCTGAACTTCCTGCCGGTGCCCGGCCTCGACGGCTACGGCGTCATCGAGCCCTGGCTGTCGTACAAGATCAAGCGTCAGGTGGAGCCGTTCGCGCCGTTCGGGCTGCTGTTCGTGTTCGCGGTGCTGTGGATCCCGGAGGTGAACAGCGCGTTCTTCGACGTGATCGACTCGGTGCTGCGCGGTCTGGGGATCGACGCTTTCGACACGTACTGCGGTCAGGAGTTGTACCGCTTCTGGCAGGGGTCGAACGAGTTCTGCTCGGTCAGCCCGTGACGGACTTCCCGGCCTTGTCCCGCTTGAAGTAGTACCAGGTCATGTTGGACGACAGACCCGCGAGCAGCACCCATACGACGCCGAGGAAGCTGCCCTGCACGAAGGAGACGACGGCGGCGGCGACGGCGAGGACGCAGACAGCGAGGGTGTAGAGGGCGAGGCGGGGCATCTGGACTGCTCTCCTGTCGGGGGACACCGGCTTGCGGCGTCCAGTGTCCCCCATCCACCCCGGGGGCCTACACGTCGGTGACTCGCAGGCCCGCGTGGGCCTTGTAGCGGCGGTTCACGGAGATCAGGTTGGCGACCAGCGACTCGACCTGGTGAGCGTTGCGCAGCCGGCCGGAGAAGACGCCGCGCATACCGGGGATGCGGCCGGCGAGGGCCTGCACGATCTCCACGTCCGCGCGTTCCTCGCCGAGGACCATCACATCGGTGTCGATCTCCTCGATCGCCGGGTCCTGGAGCAGTACGGCCGACAGGTGGTGGAAGGCGGCCGTGACCCGGGAGTCCGGCAGCAGGGCGGCGGCCTGTTCGGCGGCGCTGCCCTCCTCCGGCTTCAGCGCGTACGCGCCCTTCTTGTCGAAGCCGAGCGGGTTCACGCAGTCGACGACGAGCTTGCCGGCCAGTTCCTCGCGCAGCGATTCGAGGGTCTTGCCGTGTCCGTCCCAGGGCACGGCGACGATCACGATGTCGCTGCGGCGCGCGGTCTCGGCGTTGTCGGCGCCCTCGACACCGTGGCCGAGTTCGTCGGCGGCGGCCTGGGCACGGTCGGCGGCGCGCGACCCGATGATCACCTTCTGTCCGGCCCTGGCGAGCCGGTAGGCCAGGCCCTTGCCCTGCGGCCCGGTCCCGCCCAGTACGCCTACGACGAGTCCGGAGACGTCGGGGAGGTCCCAGGGGTCCTTGGCGGGAGCCTTCGCGGGGCTCTGGGCAGGGGTCTGTGCACTGTCGGTAGAGGTCATGGGCCGACTTTACGTCCGGGTCCGGGCGCCCACGGGCTCAGGTGAGCTGCGTCACGGGGACCCTTCGGAAGGGGATCCTCTCGTACGGACCGAAGTCGCCGGTCTCGAAGAGGAGTCCGACGGTGTCTGCGTCGATACGGACGAGGTCGGAGTAGGCGGCGGGCAGACCGTTCACCGTGTGCGCCGGCCGCCAGGTGGTGCCGCCGTCGGGGGAGGCGCGGATGGTCATCAGGGCGCGGGCGGCGGGATCGGCGGGGGCGGAGAAGAGGAGCAGGTCGGGGTCGCGGAGCTGGAGGACGCTGGCCTGGCAGACGGGGGCGGGCAGGCCGGCCTGGGGGCGGAAGGGTTTGACGAGGGTCCGGCCGCCGTCCGTGGAGTGGGCGTCGGCTCGGTTGCCGGGGGACGGGGAGTCGTTGCGGGTGTTGAAGTAGACGCGACCGTCCGGGAGTTCGGCGGCGGTGGTCTCGTTGACGTTGATGTAGCCGTTGGTGTTCTCGTCGAGGTACCCGATGTACCAGGTCTCGCCGCGGTCGTCGCTGAGCAGGCAGTGGCCGCTGTTGTAGCGGGCCTCGTTGCCCAGGTCCTGCCCGGTGGGCGGGACCGTGTGGTTGGCGGCTACGACGACCCGGCCGGTGCTCAGCTGGATGGCGTGGCCCGGGGTGGTGGCGTACCAGCGCCACTCCGGGTTCTTCACCTGGGCGGTGATCTCCACGGAGGAGGACCAGGTGAGACCGTCGTCGTCGCTGTAACGGACCCAGACGCGGCGTCCGTTGGCCGCCGAGACGTTGCCGAGCAGAATGTCCCTCTCGGTCACCGCGCCCGAGGCGCGGACGTACACGAGGAGGATGCGGCCGGTGTCGAGGACCACGGGGGCGGGGTTGCCGGCGAGCTGGACGCCGTTGTTGGCCGCGACGGTGAGGGGGCCCCAGGTGCGGCCGCCGTCCGTGGAGCGTTTCAGCACGATGTCGATGTGCCCGTGGTCGAGGGCGGAGTCGACCCGGCCCTCGCAGAAGGCGAGCACGGTGCCGGCGTGGGTGACGACGACGGCCGGGATGCGGTAACTGGCGTAGCCCTCCTGGCCGGACCAGAAGGGGATGCTCGTCTCTACTGTCATGTGCGGGGTCCTCCGTGGGCGAGTCCGTGAGTCGGTCGTTGGTTGGGTGCGTGAGTCGTTCCGTCTGTCGTTCCGTCTGTCTTTCCGTCTGTCTTTCCGTCTGTCGTTCTGCCTGTCGTTCTGCCTGTCGTTCCGTGGTACGGACAGTGATTCGGGTTCTTCCCCAGTTGGGCGAAATCATGGTGAAGGGCGCGTTCCGAGTTGTCTGTTGCGGCAGGATGCGCGGGCATGGACGCCGTACGGGTCGCGCTGTTGCGCGAAGTGCTCGCAGGAACCGAGTGGTTGGGGGCCACACGGAGGTTCGCGGGAGCGTTGCGGGGGTCCGTGGTGTCGTACGGGGGCGGATTGCTGTTGGTGGGCACGCCCGCGTACGAGCCGTGGCACCTGGCGGCGCATCTGGTGGACGAGGCGGCGTGGTCGGGGACGCCGGAGCTGGCGCCGACGCTGGTACGGCATGACACGCGGGCGTCCGGTCCCGGGCGGCTGTCGGTCGGGCTGGGGCGGATCGAGGCGGCGCGGCGCGGGGAGACGTTGCTGGTGGTGGCGCCGGAGGAAGTGGGCGGCGCCCTGCTGGAGCGGGTTCACGATGCTCGGCGGGGTGGGGCGAAGGTGCTGGTGCTGGGGTCGGGTTCGGGTTCGGGTTCGGGAGGGTCTTCAGGCGAGGGGGAGTTGGTGTCGATGGCGCATGAGTCGCTGGCGGTGCCGGTGGGGTTGGAGTTGGACCTGGACACTGTGCAGCATTTGGTCAGCGCGGCGGCCGGGGAGAACTCGCTGCCTGTCGGACGGGGGCGGCGGGGTTTTCGTGACCGGCTGGCTCGACTGGCGGACGTTCTGACGGCCCCGCCGCCGTCCCGCTGGTAAGAGCGTTTCCCACCCACCCACCCGTCTCGGCACGTTGCCTGCCTTCGGCAGAACGACAGCCGGGAGCGCCGGATTCGCCGACCGGAACGAGCACTTCACGGGACAGGATCGGGCGCCCGAAACAGGCGCACCAGCCTGTCCGCCCGACCCGTCGCCCGGACAGGCAGCGCAGGCGGCAGGCGGCAGGCGGCAGGCGGCAGGCGGCAGGCGGCAGGCGGCAGGC
>NZ_JAVFVX010000370.1:0-685 GCF_033441795.1 Streptomyces sp. ADMS
AGCGGCAGCGGGCCTGGATGGAGGTCTTCTCGTCCGCGCTGATGACGTACTCGTCCTCGGCGAGCGGGACACCCTGCCAGGTGCGGGCGTACAGGTCCAGCACGCGCTGGGCCCCGGCGCGGAAGCCGGGGTCGGTGATGAAGATCCAGGAGCGGTGCTGCCAGGGCTTGAGCGCGTCCTCGTTGAGCCAGCGGCGCACGGTGGAGGCGGAGACGGGGCCGGTGATGCCGCGCGCGGTGAGCTCGGCGGCCAGCTCCGGGCATGACCAGCGCGCCAGCGGCACTCCGGTCTCGGCGGGCAGGCGGCAGGCCAGCGCTTTGGTCTCGGCCACCTGCAGTGCGGTGAACGACGGGGGCCGCCCCGACCGCTCGCGGTCACTCAGGCCGCCGAGACCGTGCTCGGCGAACCGGCCGCGCCAGCAGCGGACCGTGTCCAGGTGCAGCCTCGTCTCGCGGGCGATGCGCGCGTTGGACCGGCCGCGCGCGGCGTGCAGCACCACCTGCGCGCGTATCCGCAGCCGGTGCTCGGTCTTGTGGCCGTAGGCCATCTTCTTCAGGCGTTCGCGTTCGGCAGCGCGCAGGGCTATCGGGCAGGCGGCGGCAACGGGCAAGGCAGGCAGGCCGATCGGGAGAAGTGGATCACGACAGGCCGAAAGCCTGCCGCATCCGGCATCCGGCATCCGGCA
>NZ_JAVFVX010000371.1:0-664 GCF_033441795.1 Streptomyces sp. ADMS
CCTTCGACCAGTGGGGGGTCGAGCTGGGGAAGGTGCTGGCCCAGCGCATCGAGCCCGCGCTCACCACCGGGGCCGACGTTCCCGGCCTCGACCCCTCCACCGCCGCCCTCGTTGCCGCCTACCGCGCTCTTCGTCACGCTCAGGAAGTGAACTGACATGCAGATTGGTCTGATCGGTCTCGGCAAGATGGGCGGCAACATGCGCGAGCGCATCCGCCGCGCCGGCCACACCGTCATCGGCTACGACCGCAACCCCGAGGTCTCCGACGTGAGCAGCCTCGCCGAACTGGTCGACAACCTCGAAGCGCCGCGCGCGGTCTGGGTGATGGTCCCGGCCGGCGCCGCCACCCAGTCCGTCGTCGACGAGCTCGGCGGCCTTCTGGACGCGGAAGACACGGTCGTCGACGGCGGCAACTCCCGCTGGACGGACGACGAGAAGCACGCCGAGGAGCTGGGCACCAAGGGCATCGGCTTCGTCGACGCCGGGGTCTCCGGCGGCGTGTGGGGGCTGCAGAACGGCTACGCCCTGATGGTCGGCGGCGACAGGAAGCACGTCGAGCGGCTCCACCCGATCTTCGAGGCGCTGAAGCCGGAGGGCCCGTACGGCTATGTCCACGCGGGCAAGGTGGGTGCCGGGCACTTCTCGAAGATGGTCCACAACGGCA
>NZ_JAVFVX010000372.1:0-662 GCF_033441795.1 Streptomyces sp. ADMS
TCCGCATTCCCTGGCGTTCTACGTGGACGTCGTCACCACCGGCACCGTGCTCGGCGTGGGCCCCGCGGACTCTCCCGAGCATGTCGCCAAGGTCCTGGGGCCGGAATTCGCCGAGGACCACTTCGACGACCGCAGCATGTGCCGTGGCTACGGCTTCGTCGAGTTCTTCTGGGACCGCGCTTCCACCGAACCCCCCTGGTCGGGCCACCACTTCACCCTGCAGGTGCGCCGCCTCGCGTACCGGGACCGTACCGACGTCCACGACGTGCTTCGTGCCCGGTACGGGCGGTTCACTCCCAGGCTTCGGTTCGAAAAGCTGCAGCGTCTGCTGGCACGGCGCGGCGTCCCCCTGCTGGAGATCCCGGAAATCCCGACGTTCGCCCCGTATTTCCGTACTTTCTGGCAGCCCGATTCCCGTGTGGCCGTCACCGTCATAGGCACCTACGGCGAGTACTACACGCCGGACAATCTGCGAGTCGGCGACGCTCAACCCTGATCCGAAACTCACGCACCTGCGATGCCGAGAACAAGTCCTGGACGATCGCATGCCGTGCCTGCACGCTCACCAGTCGCTGTTGATCCGAGACTCGACCGGTTCCGTTCGAGTCGCTAAGTGGTTCGCGCCGTAAGTCCTTCGGGGGTTGACGTCGGAGGCGGTGCTG
>NZ_JAVFVX010000373.1:0-649 GCF_033441795.1 Streptomyces sp. ADMS
GGGACGTTCGGCCCCGTGGTCGCGGACCTTCGGCATCCGGCGTCGCGCGCCCCCTGCCACGAGAGTGAGTGGTGTCAGGAACGACCGACCCGATCATCCCCGAAGGGATCACCATCATGGCCGTGCACGAGCACCCGCACCGGAGCTCCGGTTTCCACCTGCCGTCGCTGCGCAGGAACCGGACCGCGTCCGCATCCGAGTCGGACGTGTCGGCCACCGCCGGCACGCACACCGCGCGGGCCTGTGCCTTCGCCTCCCTGCGCCTGCTGACCGGCTTCGTCTTCCTGTGGGCGTTCCTCGACAAGACCTTCGGCTTCGGCTACGCGACCCCGTCGGGCAAGGGCTGGATCGACGGCGGGTCGCCGACCCAGGGATTCCTGGGCAATGTGGCGGTCGGCCCGATGGAGTCCACGTTCCACTCCTGGGCCGGGGACACCTGGGCGAACTGGCTGTTCATGCTCGGTCTGCTCGGGATCGGCCTCGCGCTGGTCGCGGGGGTCGCTCTGCGGCTCGCCGCCGTCGCGGGCACCGTGATGATGGCGCTGATGTGGATCGCCGAGTGGCCGCCGGCCAAGCACCTCTCCGACGGCGAACTGAGCATGTCGACGAACCCCTTCGTCGACTACCACCTGATCTACGCCGTCGCCCT
>NZ_JAVFVX010000374.1:0-638 GCF_033441795.1 Streptomyces sp. ADMS
AGTACCGACGAACAACCTCATCGAGGGGATGGGAGTCCAGACCACCAACACCAAGTACCAGGACGGACAGCAGCACCCCGGCTCGGACGCGCTGGAGATCGCCAAGCCCTTCGTGGACAGCGGCGGCAGGGACGTCATGATCTACATGACGGACGTGTACCGCACGGGCGCGTACGAACGGGAAAGCTACGCCGCCTTCCAGGCAGCCATGAGGACCCAGGTCGAGCAGGCGATGGCCAGCCCCTACGCGAGCAACATCGTCTTCCTCCCCTACAACGAGCCGGACCTGAACTGGTTCAGCGGCATGCGCTCCAACTCGACCGCGCTGGCCAACTTCAACGCCGAGTGGCGCCAGACCCACGACTTCATCAAGGGCATCTGGCCCGAGGCGCGGCTGGCAGGGCCCAACACCTCCAGCTACACCGACTCCTCCCTCAGAGGCTTCCTCACCTACTGCAAGGCCAACAACTGCCTGCCCGACGTCGTGACCTGGCACACCCTGGGCAGCCCGGCGGCCGTCCGCAGCACCGTCAACGCCTACCGCGCGGTGGAGACCGCCGCGGGGATCACCTCCCCGATCACCATCAACCTCAACGAGTACGCCCACCGCTACCACCTGACCGACCCCGGCCAGATGG
>NZ_JAVFVX010000375.1:0-638 GCF_033441795.1 Streptomyces sp. ADMS
AGTACCGACGAACAACCTCATCGAGGGGATGGGAGTCCAGACCACCAACACCAAGGCCCAGGACGGACAGCAGCACCCCGGCGCGGACGCACTGGAGGTCGCCAAGCCCTTCCTGGACAGCGGCGGCAAGGACGTCTTCATCTACATGACGGACGTGTACCGCACGTTCAGCTACGAACGGGAAAGCTACGCCGCCTACCAGGCAGCCATGAAGACCCAGGTCGAGCAGGCGATGGCCAGCCCCTACAAGGACCGGATCGTCTTCGTCCCCTACAACGAGCCCGACGGCATGTGGTACCCGGGCATGCGCACCAACGGAGGGTCGCAGGCCGGGTTCAACGCCGAGTGGCTGCAGACCCACGACTTCATCAAGGGCATCTGGCCCGAGGCGCGGCTGGCAGGCCCCAACGTCTCCAGCTACACCACCTCCGCCGTCAACAGTTTCCTCACCTACTGCAAGGCCAACGACTGCCTGCCCGACGTCATGACCTGGCACACCCTGGGCAGCCCGGCAACCGTGCGCAGCACGGTCGACTCCTACCGCGCGCTGGAGACCGCGGCGGGGATCACCACGCCGCTGCCGATCAACCTCAACGAGTACGCCCACCGCTACCACCTGACCGACCCCGGCCAGATGG
>NZ_JAVFVX010000376.1:0-633 GCF_033441795.1 Streptomyces sp. ADMS
GCCTGGCTGACCGAGCCGAGCAGCAGCCCGGTGAAGCCGCCCCGGCCCCGGGCACCGACCACCACCAGCTGGGCGGACCGGCTCGCCTCGATCAACGCCTCCCGCGTCCTGCCGTGCACCACCCTGTGCTCCACCACCACGTCCGGGTACTTCTCCCGCTGACCGGCGAGCGCCTCGGACAGCAGACTCTCCTCCTCGCCGGCGAGCGCGCCCGGCGGGTTCGCGTACGGGGCAGACGCGTCGTACGGGGCGGGCGCCGGCGCGTTCCACGTGGTCCAGGCGTGCAACGCCAGCAAGGGAGCCCTCCGCAGCGCGGCCTCCGCGAAGGCGAAGCCCACCGCCGGCTCACCCACGGCGGAACCGTCCACACCCAGCACGACCGGACCACCGGCACCGGGCTGCTCACGCACCACCAGCACCGGACACCGGCCGTGCGCCGCAAGATGCACCGCCGTCGACCCCACCAGCAGCCCGACGAACCCACCCATCCCCCGCGACCCGACCACCACCAGCTCGGCCGAACGCGACTGCGCCTCCAGGACCGTCAGCGGCTCACCGGTCACCACGGCATGACTGACAACGACCTCCGGCGCCACGGCACGCGCCCGCTCAACCCCCTCGGCCAGCAGACGT
>NZ_JAVFVX010000377.1:0-629 GCF_033441795.1 Streptomyces sp. ADMS
GGCCCCCGAGGGCGACGCGGTAGGCGGTGTCGCTGCCCGCGTTGATGATCCGCAGGCGCACCTTGCGGCCGGGCTTGCCGGTGTAGACGTACGGGTCGGCCGGAACACGGCCGTTGACCAGGTGGTGGGGGTACTTCACGTCACCGGCGTCGCCGCCGAGCAGGTCGCTCTCGGCACCCATGAGCATGAACCTCGACGACATCCCGCCCGACGAGGCGGAGGCGGACGGGGACGCGTCGCCGCTCGGGTTCCCCATGTCGTGCATGTCGTGGCCCTCCGTTCCGGAGCCGCCGGAGCCGGAGTCACCGCCCATGTCCATGCCGCCCATGCCCTGCTTGAGTTCGGCGAAGACCTCGTCGGGGGTTCCGGCGACGCCGTCGACCCAGTCGTCGAGGACGATCACCCATTCGTCGTCGTACGCCAGTGGCTCGCGCGGGTCCTCGACGATCAGTGGGGCGTACAGGCCGCGGTCGAGCTGGACGCCGACGTGGGGGTGGAAGAAGTACGTGCCGGGGGTGTCGGCGATGAACCGGTAGGTGAAGGTGCTCCCGGCGCGCACGGTGGTCTGGGTGGCCGGGGGTGCGCCGTCCATGTCGTTGCGCAGGGCGATGCCGTGCCAGTGGATCGAG
>NZ_JAVFVX010000378.1:0-614 GCF_033441795.1 Streptomyces sp. ADMS
CGTCCCGAATCCCGAATCTCGCCTCCAGGCCAACACCGACGGTCGTCAAGCGGGCGTCTCGCCGGCGTCTGCCGCCGTGTCCGCCGCGTCTCCCGGCGCATCGAGTCGCCGGAACAGACGCCGCGGCGGACGCTCGGGGGGCGCTCCCCGCGTACAACAGTGAATCAACGCCGACCGGTGCCGAAGAGAAGAGAGGCGAGGCGATGTTCCAGGACCTGGACGACACCCTTGCCGCGCTCGTCGAGGCCGAGATGCCGCTGTCCGGAATCACCGTCAGCTTCGCCACCCCGGACGACCAGTTCCCGCCCTCCGGTGTCACCCTGCCCGCGCTCGCCTTCTTCCTCTACGACGTGCGGGAGAACCACGAGCTGCGCACCAACCAGTGGGACAACACGCGGCAGGAGTCCGGGATGGTCACCCGCAAGCGCGCACCGGCGCGGGTCCTGTGCTCCTATCTGGTCACGGCCTGGCCGAACGAGAGCGCGCCCAACCCGGCGCAGGACGAACACCGCCTGCTCGGCGCGGTGATGAAGGTGCTGCTGCGCCACAGGGAGATCCCCGAGAGGTACCTGCGGGGCGAACTGACCACGCAGCAGGCTCCGCTGCCCGCCAGG
>NZ_JAVFVX010000379.1:0-611 GCF_033441795.1 Streptomyces sp. ADMS
GGCCCCCGAGGGCGACGCGGTAGGCGGTGTCGCTGCCCGCGTTGATGATCCGCAGCCGCACCCTGCGGCCGGGCCCGGCCGTGTAGATGTCCGGGTCGGCCGGAACACGGCCGTTGACCAGGTGGTGGGGGTACTTCACGTCGCCGGCGTCGCCGCCGAGCAGGTCGCTCTCGGCGCCCATGAGCATGAACCTCGACGACATCCCACGCGATGAGGCGGAGGCGGACGGGGCTGCATCGTCGCTCATGTTCCCCATGTCGTGGCCCTCCATGCCGGAGCCGGAGTCGCCGCCCATGTCCATGCCGCCCATGCCCTGCCTGAGTTCGGCGAAGACCTCGTCGGGGGTGCCGGTGACGCCGTCGACCCAGTCGTCGAGGACGACGACCCATTCGTCGTCGTAGGCCAGCGGCTCGCGCGGGTCCTCGACGATCAGCGGGGCGTACAGGCCGCGGTCGAGCTGGACGCCGACGTGCGGGTGGAAGAAGTACGTGCCGGGGGCGTCGGCGATGAACCGGTAGGTGAAGGTGCTCCCGGCACGCACGGCGGTCTGGGTGGTCGGGGGTGCGCCGTCCATGTCGTTGCGCAGGGCGATGCCGTGCCAGTGGATCGAG
>NZ_JAVFVX010000037.1:0-70414 GCF_033441795.1 Streptomyces sp. ADMS
CCTTCGACCAGTGGGGGGTCGAGCTGGGGAAGGTGCTGGCCCAGCGCATCGAGCCGGCGTTGACGGAGGGGGCGGAGGTGGCGGGGTTGGATGCGTCCACCACGGCGCTGGTCGCCAAGTATCGGGAGCTGCGGGGTCGGTAGGGTTGTGTTTCGCCCCCGCAGCCACCCGTCTCATCCCTGGGAGCTGCGCCCCCTGACCCCCCGCTACGGCCCTGAACGGGCCTTGTCCTCAATCGCCGGACGGGCTGGTTTTTCAGCCTCTCCGGCGATTGAGGAGCGGGGGTTCGGGGGCAGCGCCTCCGAGGAGGGGACGGGTCAGGGTGACGCCGGTGGGTACAGCGTCCTCGGGAGTTGGGATGCTGCCGCCGCGTCCAGTAGCCACAGGGTGCGTGACCTGCCGTACGCGCCTGCCGCCGGCGCCTGGATCTCGCCCGCGCCCGACAGGGCTATGGCCGCCGCACCCGCCTTGTCCTCGCCCGCCGCCAGCAGCCATACCTCGCGGGCAGCGCGGATCGCCGGGAGGGTGAGGGTGACCCGGGTCGGTGGGGGCTTCGGGGCGCCGTGGACTCCTACGACCGTGCGCTCCGTTTCCCGTACCGCGGGGAGTTCCGGGAAGAGTGACGCCACGTGGGTGTCCGGGCCCACACCGAGCATCAGGACGTCGAACGTGGGCACCGCACCATGGTTCTCGGGGCCCGCCGCCTTGGCCAGATCCGCCGCGTACGCCTCCGCCGCCGCCTCCACGTCGGAGCCGTACGGGCCGTCCGACGCGGGCATGGCATGGACGCGGGACGGGTCCAGCGGCACCGCGTCCAGCAAAGCCTCCTTCGCCTGGGAGACATTGCGGTCCGGGTCGCCCTCGGGCAGGAAGCGTTCGTCGCCCCACCACAGGTCGAGCCGGGCCCAGTCGATCGCGTCCCGGGCGGGCGCGGCGGCCAGGGCGGCCAGCAGACCGTTGCCGTTGCGGCCGCCTGTGAGAACCACCGACGCCGAGCCCCGCGAGGCCTGCGCGTCCACGATCGTCGTGATCAGGCGGGCCGCCGCGGCCTGGGCCATCAGCTCCTTGTCGCGGTGGACGGCGAGCTGCGGTGCCGTACTCACTGTGCGGTCACCTTCTTCACCGGCGGCATCTTGGCCGGCGTCGCCCTTTCCGGGGCATCAGACGCACTCGCCTTGTCCGCGGGCGCCTTCTCCGCCGGCGCCGGCGTCTCGGGTGTCGTCGAAGCGGTCAGCCGCTCCACCCCGTACCGCAGCGCCGACGCGTAGGTATCGTCCGGGTCCAGGCGCCGCAGTTCCTCCGCCATCAGCTCCGCCGTCTCACGGCGCTTGAGCGCCACCGCGCGGTCCGGCTGGCCCTCGATGGAGAGGGTCGCCAGGGAGCCGTCGGCGCGGTCGAGGGTGATGGGGCCCGTGCTCGTCTTCATCCGGACCGCCGTCAGGCCGGGGCCCGAGGACAGGGAGCGCTTCACCGGGACGTCCAGACGGTCCGCCAGCCACATCGCCAGCAGCTCGCAGCTGGGGTTGAACTCCTCGCCCTCCACCTCGACCGCGGCCACCTCACAGGTGACCTGGTCCAGAGCGGCGGCCAGCATCGAGCGCCACGGGGTGATGCGGGTCCAGGAGAGGTCCGTGTCGCCCGGCGTGTACGCGTCCGCGCGCGCGGCCAGCTCCCGTACCGGCTGCTCGGCCGCGTAGGTGTCCGTCACCCTGCGCTGTGCCAGGGCGCCCAGCGGGTCCTTCGCCGGGTCCTGGGGGGCGTTCACCGGCCACCAGACGACCACCGGGGCGTCCGGCAGCAGCAGGGGCAGCACCACCGAGTCGGCGTGCTCGACGACCTCGCCGTACAGGCGCAGGACGACCGTCTCGCCGGAGCCCGCGTCCGCGCCCACCTTGACCTCGGCGTCGAGACGGGACGTCGTACGGTCGCGGGGGGAGCGGGAGACGCGCTTGACGACGACCAGGGTGCGTGAGGGGTGCTCGCGCGAGGCGTCGTTCGCCGCCTTCAGGGCGTCGTACGCGTTCTCCTCGTCGGTGACGATGACGAGGGTCAACACCATTCCGACGGCCGGGGTGCCTATGGCCCGACGGCCTTGCACCAGCGCCTTGTTGACCTTGCTGGCCGTGGTGTCCGTGAGGTCGATTTTCATGGGCGCCGCCAGCTCCGTCCGTCTCGTTCGAGCATTTCGTCCGCCTCGACGGGGCCCCACGTGCCCGACGGGTACTGCGCGGGCTTGCCGTGCTTGTCCCAGTACTGCTCGATCGGGTCGAGGATTCGCCAGGACAGCTCGACCTCCTCGGTGCGCGGGAAGAGATTGGAGTCGCCCAGGAGGACGTCCAGGATCAGGCGCTCGTACGCCTCGGGGCTCGACTCCGTGAAGGACTCGCCGTACGCGAAGTCCATGGACACGTCCCGGATCTCCATCGAGGTGCCGGGCACCTTGGAGCCGAAGCGGACCGTGATGCCCTCGTCGGGCTGGACGCGGATGACGATCGCGTTCTGGCCCAGCTCCTCCGTCGCCGTGTGGTCGAAGGGGGAGTGGGGCGCCCGCTGGAAGACCACCGCGATCTCGGTGACGCGACGGCCCAGGCGCTTGCCGGTGCGGAGGTAGAAGGGGACGCCCGCCCAGCGGCGGTTGTCGACCTCGACCTTGATCGCCGCGTAGGTGTCGGTCTTCGACTTGGGGTCGATGCCGTCTTCCTGGAGGTAGCCGATGGCCTTCTCGCCGCCCTGCCAGCCTGCCGCGTACTGCCCGCGGACGGTGTCCTTGCCCAGGTCATGCGGCAGTTTGACCGCGCCGAGGACCTTGGTCTTCTCGGCGGCCAGCGCGTCCGCGTCGAAGGAGGCCGGCTCCTCCATGGCAGTCAGCGCCATCAGCTGGAGGAGGTGGTTCTGGATGACGTCACGGGCCGCGCCGATGCCGTCGTAGTACCCGGCCCGGCCGCCGATGCCGATGTCCTCGGCCATCGTGATCTGGACGTGGTCCACGAAGGACCGGTTCCAGATCGGTTCGAACATCTGGTTGGCGAAGCGGAGCGCCAAAATGTTCTGGACGGTCTCCTTGCCCAGGTAGTGGTCGATCCGGAAGACCTGGTCCGGGGCGAAGACCTCCTCGACGGTCGTGTTGAGCTCCTCGGCCGACCTGAGGTCGTGACCGAAGGGCTTCTCGATGACCGCGCGCCGCCAGGAACCCTTCTCCTGGTCCGCCAGACCGTGCTTCTTCAGCTGCTTGATGACCACCGGGAAGGCGGACGGCGGCACGGAGAGGTAGAAGGCGAAGTTGCCGCCCGTCCCCTGTGCCTTGTCCAGCTCCTCGATCGTCGAGCGCAGCCGCTCGAAGGAGTCGTCGTCGTCGAAGGTGCCCTGGACGAAGCGCATCCCCTGGATGAGCTGCTGCCAGACCTCCTCACGGAACGGCGTACGGGCGTGCTCCTTGACGGCGTCGTGGACCTCCGCCGCGAAGTCCTCGTCCGCCCATTCGCGCCGGGCGAAGCCCACGAGGGAGAAGCCCGGCGGCAGCAACCCGCGGTTGGCGAGGTCGTACACGGCAGGCATCAGCTTTTTGCGTGACAGGTCGCCGGTGACCCCGAAGATGACCAGGCCCGACGGCCCCGCGATACGCGGGAGCCGTCGGTCTGCGGGGTCACGCAGCGGGTTGCTGCTTGACAAGGTTTCAGCCCTCCGACGGGGCGAGGCGCGTCAGTTCCGCCTCGGTCGACTTGAGCAGGTCGGTCCAGGACGCCTCGAACTTCTCGACGCCCTCGTCCTCCAGGAGCTGGACCACTTCGTCGTACGAGATCCCGAGCTTCTCGACCGCGTCGAGTTCGGCGCGTGCCTGCTCGTACGTACCTGCGATGGTGTTGCCGGTGATCTGACCGTGGTCCTCGGTGGCGAACAGGGTCGCCTCCGGCATGGTGTTCACCGTGTTCGGCGCGACCAGGTCGTCGACGTACAGGGTGTCCTTGTACGCCTTGTCCTTGACGCCGGTCGAGGCCCACAGCGGACGCTGCTTGTTGGCCTGCGCCTTGTCGAGGGCCACCCAGCGGTCGGACGAGAAGACCTCCTCGTACGCCTGGTAGGCGAGCCGCGCGTTGGCCAGACCGGCCTTGCCGCGGGCGGCCTTGGCCTCGTCGGTGCCCAGCGCGTCGAGCCGCTTGTCGATCTCGGTGTCCACGCGGGACACGAAGAAGGACGCCACGGAGTGGATCTTCGACAGGTCCAGGCCGCGCTCCTTGGCCTTCTCCAGGCCCGCCAGGTAGGCGTCCATGACCTTGCGGTAGCGCTCCAGCGAGAAGATCAGCGTGACGTTGACGCTGATACCCAGGCCGATGACCTCGGTGATCGCCGGGAGACCCGCCTCGGTGGCCGGGATCTTGATCAGGGTGTTCGGGCGGTCCACCAGCCAGGCAAGCTGCTTGGCCTCGGCCACGGTCGAGAGGGTGTTGTGGGCGAGACGGGGGTCGACCTCGATGGACACCCGGCCGTCCTGGCCCTGCGTCGAGTCGAAGACCGGACGCAGGATGTCGGCGGCGTCACGGACGTCCGCCGTCGTGATCATGCGGATGGCCTCTTCGACGGTGACCCTGCGGGCGGCGAGCTCGGTGACCTGCGGCTCGTAGCCGTCACCGCTGCTGATCGCCTTCTGGAAGATCGACGGGTTGGTCGTGACGCCCACGACATGCTGCTGGTCGATCAGTTCGGCGAGGTTGCCGGACGTGATCCGCTGGCGCGACAGGTCGTCCAGCCAGATCGCTACGCCTTCCTCGGAGAGGCGCTTGAGTGCGTCTGTCATGGAAATGCATCTCCTACGTGTCGGTATGTCGGCGTCAGCGCTGGGCTGCGGCGATCGATTCCCTGGCTACCGCGGCGACGTTCTCGGCAGTGAAGCCGAACTCCTCGAAGAGGACCTTGCCGTCGGCGGACGCACCGAAGTGCTCCAGGGAAACGATGCGACCCGCGTCCCCGACGTACTTGTGCCAGGTGAGACCGATACCGGCCTCGACCGCGACGCGCGCCCTGACGGACGGCGGAAGGACGCTCTCCCGGTACCCCTGGTCCTGCTCCTCGAACCACTCCACGGACGGCATGGACACGACCCGTGTCGGCACGCCCTCCGCCTGGAGCTGCTCACGCGCCCCGACGGCCACGTGGACCTCGGAACCGGTGGCGATGAGGATGACCTCGGGCGTGCCGCCCTCGGCCTCGAAGAGCACGTAACCGCCCTTGGCCGCATCTTCGTTGGCCTCGTACGTCGGTACGCCCTGGCGGGTCAGCGCGAGACCGTGCGGGGCGCCCTTGCCGAAGACCTTCGTCCAGCGCCCGAGGATCTCGCGCCAGGCGATGGCCGTCTCGTTGGCGTCGGCCGGGCGCACGATGTTCAGGCCCGGGATGGCGCGCAGCGTCGCCAGGTGCTCGACCGGCTGGTGCGTCGGGCCGTCCTCGCCGAGGCCGATGGAGTCGTGCGTCCACACGTACGTCACCGGTACGTGCATCAGCGCGGACAGCCGTACCGCGTTGCGCATGTAGTCGGAGAAGACGAGGAAGGTGCCGCCGTAGACACGGGTGTTGCCGTGCAGCGCGATGCCGTTCATCTCGGCGGCCATCGAGTGCTCGCGGATACCGAAGTGGATCGTGCGGCCGTAAGGGTCCGCCTCCGGCAGCGGGTTGTCCGCCGGGAGGAACGAACTCGACGCGTCGATCGTGGTGTTGTTCGAACCGGCCAGGTCGGCCGAGCCGCCCCACAGCTCCGGGATGACCGCGCCCAGCGCCTGCAGGACCTTGCCCGACGCGGCGCGCGTGGCGACGCCCTTGCCCGCCTCGAAGACCGGGAGCTTCTCCTCCCAGCCCTTGGGCAGTTCACCTGCGGAGATCCGGTCGAACTCGGCGGCGCGCTCGGCGTTGCTGTTGCGCCACTCCTGGAACGACTTCTCCCACTCCGCCTTGGCCTGACGGCCGCGCTCCAGCGCCTCGCGGGTGTGGTTCAGAACCGCGTCCGAGACCTCGAAGGACTGTTCCGGGTCGAAGCCGAGGACGCGCTTGGTGGCCGCGACCTCGTCGTCGCCGAGCGCCGAGCCGTGCGCGGCCTCGGTGTTCTGGGCGTTCGGGGCCGGCCAGGCGATGATCGAGCGCATCGCGATGAACGACGGCTTGTCCGTGACCGCCTTGGCGGCCTGGACGGCGTTGTAGATGGCGTGCGGGTCGAGGTCGCCGTCCGGCTTCGGGGCGATCCGCTGCACATGCCAGCCGTACGCCTCGTACCGCTTGGCGACGTCCTCCGAGACGGCCGTCTCCGTGTCGCCCTCGATCGAGATGTGGTTGTCGTCCCACAGCAGGACCAGGTTGCCGAGCTTCTGGTGCCCGGCCAGCGAGGACGCCTCCGCGGAGATGCCCTCCTGGAGGCAGCCGTCACCGGCGATCGCGAAGACGAAGTGGTCGAACGGGGACTCCCCTTCGGGGGCCTCCGGATCGAACAGACCGCGCTCGTAGCGGGCCGCCATGGCCATGCCCACGGCGTTGGCGACACCCTGGCCGAGCGGCCCGGTCGTCGTCTCGACGCCCGTCGTGTGCCCGTACTCGGGGTGACCGGGGGTCTTGGAACCCCACGTCCGGAACGCCTTCAGGTCGTCCAGCTCCAGGCCGAAACCGGCCAGGTACAGCTGGGTGTAAAGGGTCAGCGACGAGTGGCCGGCAGACAGGACGAAACGGTCGCGCCCGACCCAGTCGGCGTCCGCCGGGTCGTGCCGCATCACCTTCTGGAAAAGGGTGTACGCGGCGGGGGCCAGGCTCATCGCCGTACCGGGATGGCCGTTGCCGACCTTCTGTACGGCATCGGCGGCCAGGACGCGGGCGGTGTCGACGGCCCGCTGGTCCAACTCGGTCCACTCGAGGTCTGTGGTGGTCGGCTTGGTGCTCACCCTGGGTCAGGGCTCCTCTCCACATGTCTAATGCCGGCGTCCTCGGTGTCCACCGGCTGCCGAGGGCTGACACCCTCGGCCTTTGTCGAGCCTACCCCCGTAAGAACGTGCGGTATTTCGAGTCATTCCAGACTGGCGGGACCGCTTCACATCCGCCTCCCGACCGCTGCCGGACTGCAATACGAAGCGGACCGCCCAACTGCTCAACCGAGCCACGTCACGCCCGTCACAAAGCACCCCCCAACACGACCCCACCCCCGCGAAGGGCGGGGTCTGGGCAACGTCTACAGTGGCGTGGTAAGCGCGAGCCTTTACCGGGACTTCACACCCGAGGGCTTGTTGGAATGTCTCTGTCAGGGGTGTGCGTGACGGCCGTTGAATCCCGTCCAGTGGGGATGACCGGGACGAGCCAGAGCCCGAGCCACCGGCCGTTCGGGGCCCGGGTCATGGCGTTCGTAGCTCTCACGAAGCCGCGGATCATCGAGCTGCTGCTCATCACCACCGTACCGGTGATGTTCCTGGCGGAGCAGGGTGTACCGGACCTGGGACTGGTCCTGCTCACCTGCCTCGGCGGCTACCTCTCCGCGGGCGGCGCCAACGCGCTCAACATGTACATCGACCGTGACATCGACGCGCTCATGGACCGCACCTCGCAGCGTCCGCTGGTCACCGGCATGGTCAGCCCCCGCGAGTGTCTGGCCTTCGGTATCACCCTCGCCGTTGCGTCCACTCTCCTCTTCGGCCTCACGGTCAACTGGCTGTCGGCCTGGCTGTCGCTGGGCGCGCTCCTCTTTTACGTGGTCATTTACACGATGATCCTCAAGCGGCGTACGTCGCAGAACATCGTGTGGGGCGGCATCGCGGGCTGTATGCCGGTCCTCATCGGCTGGTCCGCCGTCAAGGACTCGCTCTCCTGGGCGCCGCTCATCCTCTTCCTGGTCATCTTCTTCTGGACCCCGCCGCACTACTGGCCGCTGTCCATGAAGGTGAGGGACGACTACGCGCGCGTGGGCGTGCCGATGCTCCCGGTCATCGCATCCAACAAGACGGTCGCCCGCCAGATCGTGGCGTACAGCTGGGCGATGGTCGTCGTCTCGCTGCTGCTCACGCCGCTCGGCTACACCGGCTGGTTCTACACGGCGGTCGCGCTGGCGGCGGGCGGCTGGTGGCTGTGGGAGGCGCACGGGCTGCAGAGTCGCGCGCGGGCGGAGGCGACGGGCGGCAAGCTCAAGGAGATGCGGCTGTTCCACTGGTCGATCACCTATGTGTCGCTGCTTTTCGTGGCGGTCGCGGTGGATCCCTTCTTGCGGTGACGCTCTGTGGGCGCGGGCGGACGAGGGGCGCTGGTCGGCTGAGGGTCCGCTGTGGCCGGTCGCGCACTTCCCCGAGCCTCCTGTGGGGCGCCGCTGCCGGCCGGGGGGGCGTGGTCAAGGCCACTCGGCCCGGCCGTCGCCGTTTGATCTACCCGTCGGTAGCATCCTGACCATGGCAGATACGCAGGAGCGCACGGCGGCCAAGCTCGCCAAGCAGATCAACGGCTTCGCCAAGGAGCACGGCGGCGCCGAAGGACAGGTCGCGTACATCGGGGAGCGCGGGGCCAGGATCGTGCTCGTCGGTGAGGACGGCGGCTGGGGCGACCTCGTGGCCCCCACCTACGCGATCGCACGACAGGCCGTCGAGAAGGCCGGCATCACCGTCCACGAGGACTTCGACGGCGAGTTCGCGGCCAAGGTGACGACCGGCCCGTACGAGTGGACACGCATGGCCGGGATTCAGGTGGGCGGGCCGAGCAACTCGTGAGGCCGGGGAGTGGCCGATCGGCACCGGTCATTCCCACGGGGTGTGCGAGAGCAACACCTGATTGTCGGTTCACCCGTTAGGACCGTAGGAACACACGGTCCAGACACGGGGAGCCCGGATGATCGAAACGCCGTCCCTCGTGGACCAGTACTGCCACGGCGTACTGCGAACCGAGCTGGGCCTCGGCACCTTCGAGGCCCAGCTCGCGCGTACCGAGGGCCCGCCCGCCGCCGGAACCACCCTCTTCGACACCCAGACCGGGTTCGCCGTACGCCGCTGGTGCCCCCCGCTGCTCGGCCTGGAACCGCATGCTCCCCCCGCCCGCTATCTCGCCCGGCGCCGTGAACTCGGCGTACTCGAATCGGGCCGGCGGCTGCTGCGGGGCAGCGGAATCACGACATATCTGGTGGACGCCGGGCTGCCCGGCGATCTCACCGGGCCCGGTGAGATGGCCTCCGCCGGTGCCGCCGACGCCCAGGAGATCATCCGGCTCGAACTCCTCGCCGAACAGGTCGCCGACACCTCCGGCACCGTCGAGTCCTTCCTCACCAACCTCGCCGAGTCGGTGCACGGCGCGGCGAAGAGCGCCGTGGCCTTCACCTCCGTGGCGGGCGTACGGCACGGACTGGCCCTTGCACCCGATCCACCCGGGCCGGGGGAGGTGCGGGGAGCGGCGGGCCGCTGGCTGGCCGGACGCCGGGTCGGCGGCGCGCTCAGCGACCCGGTGCTGCTGCGCCATCTGCTGTGGATCGCGGTCGCCTCGGGCCTGCCGCTCCAACTCCACGCCGGGCTGGGCGAACCGGGTCTGCGCATCGACCGCACCGACCCGGTCCTGCTCACCGACTTCGTCCGCGCGACGGCCGGCCTCGGCACGGACCTGGTGCTGCTGCACGGGTACCCGTACCACCGCCACGCGGCCCACCTCGCCGGCGTCTTCCCGCACGTGTACGCCGACCTGGGCGCCGCCCTCGTCCGTACCGGTGCCCGGGCCGCCGCCGTCCTCGCCGAGATACTCGAACTCGCCCCCTTCGGCAAGATCCTCTTCTCCAGCGGCGCCCAGGGTCTGCCCGAACTCCACGTGGTGGGCGCCCGTCTCTTCCGCGAGGCCCTCGGCCGGGTGCTCGGGGGCTGGGTCGCCGAGGGGGCGTGGTCGCTGGGAGACGCGCAACGGGTGGCGGGGCTGATCGCGGCGGGGAACGCGCGGCGGGTGTACGGGCTGCGATAGCTGTACAGACTGGGGGCATGACGACACCCGGGACCCGGGCGGATGCCCTGACCGAAGCCTTGCTGGACCGCTAGCGGCGTGCCGAGCTGACGCGGAGCTACCTGGGCGCCGCGATCGACCGCCTGGTGACCTCGTACACGTGACCTCGCACGACGTGACGCACGCACGCGTGCGTCACGTCTTCGGCCTACGCGCGCGTGCCTACCGTCGCCTCGGTCGCGGGGCCGGCGGGTACGCCGGCCGGTGCGGTGGTCCCGGGGCGCTCACGCAGGGCGAGCAGGACCCGCAGGACCGCGATCCACACCAGCGCCGAGCCGAGCATGTGCAGGCCGACCAGGACCTCGGGGAGGTTGGTGAAGTACTGGACGTAGCCGAGGACACCCTGTGCGAGCAGGATCAGGAACAGGTCCCGCGTGCGGTCCAGGGGGTCCTTCGGGGCGTCGACCGCCCTGAGGACGAACCACAGGGCGAACGTCAGTGTCACCACGATCCAGGCGAGCACCGCGTGCAGCTTGCTGACGTTCTCCCAGTCCAGCGGCATGCGCTCGATCTCGCTGGAGTCGCCCGCGTGCGGGCCCGAGCCGGTCACCACCGTGCCGACCGCGATCAGCAGTACCGTGGCGACCACCAGGAACCACACCAGCTGCCGCACGGCCCTGCCGACCAGCGGGCGGGGCTCCTCGTCGCCCTCCCTCGTGCGCTGCCACATCACCACGGCGACCGCGATCAGGGCGGAGGAGAGCAGGAAGTGGGCCGCGACCGTGTACGGGTTGAGGCCGACCAGGACGACGATGCCGCCGAGGATCGCGTTGCCCATGACGACCCAGAACTGCGTCCAGCCGAGCCGGGTGAGGGAGCGTCGGTACGGCTTCTCCGAGCGGGCGGCGATGATCGCCCAGCCGACCGCGGCGCACAGTACGTACGTCAGCATGCGGTTGCCGAACTCGATGACGCCGTGCACGCCCATCGCGCTGGTGGTCGTCAGCGAGTCGTCGGTGCACTTGGGCCAGGTCGGGCAGCCGAGGCCCGAGCCGGTCAGCCGTACGGCACCGCCGGTGACCACGATGACCACCGACATGACGAGCGCGGCCAGCGCCGCGCGCCGCACCGTACGGGGATCCGGTGTCCAGCGGGCGGCGATGAAGGCGAGCGGGTTCCGCACGGCGGACAGGGCCTCGGCGGGGGGCATCTTTGGCACGCGTCCCATCGTAGGCGGCTGCTTGTGCACGCTTTCACGAGGGGTCCCCGGCCCCTCGGTCACTCCCAGCGGAAGAACCGGCCGGCCGCGGCCAGCCCCAAGACCGCCCACACCGCGAGAATCCCCAGGTCCCCCCACGGCATGCCGGCACCGTGCTGCAGCACGTCCCGCAAGCCGTCCGACAGAGCCGAGATCGGGAGCAGGGCCAGTACGTCCTGGGCGCCCGGCGGGAAACTGTCCAGCGGGACGATCACCCCGCCGCCCACCAGGAGCAGCAGGAAGACGAGGTTCGCGGCGGCCAGCGTGGCTTCCGCCTTCAGGGTGCCCGCCATCAGCAGGCCGAGCCCGGAGAAGGCGGCCGTGCCGAGGAGGAGCAGGAGGAGTACGGCGAAGGGGTTGCCGTGCGGGGACCAGCCGAGCGCGAAGGCGATCCCGGTCAGCAGGACTACCTGGAGGATCTCGGTGACCAGTACCGACGCCGTTTTCGCCGTCATCAGACCCCAGCGGGGGAGGGGGGACGAGGCGAGCCTCTTCAGGACCCCGTAGCGGCGCTCGAAGCCCGTCGCGATCGCCTGGCCCGTGAACGCCGTCGACATCACGGCGAGCGCGAGGATGCCGGGGGCGAGGAAGTCGACCGCCTTGCCCGCGCCCGTGTCGATGATGTCCACCGAGCCGAACAGCAGCAGAAGCAGGGCGGGAATGACCACCGTCAGCAGCAACTGCTCGCCGTTGCGCAGCAGCATCCTCGTCTCCAGGACCGCCTGCGCCGCGATCATGCGACGGAGCGGGGCCGCTCCGGGCTGCGGGGCGTAGGTTCCGGTGGCGGTCGTCATGAACGCAGCTCCTTGCCGGTCAGCTCCAGGAAGACGTCTTCCAGGGTGTGCCGTTCCACCGAGATCCGGTCCGGCATCACCCGGTGCTGGGCGCACCAGGACGTCACCGTCGCGAGGAGCTGCGGGTTGACCTTGCCGCCGACCCGGTAGGCGCCCGGGGTCAGCTCCGCGGCCGTGCAGTCCGCGGGGAGGGCCTTCAGCAGGGAGCCCACGTCCAGACCGGGCCGGCCCGTGAAGCGCAGGGTGTTCTCGGCGCCGCCCCGGCACAGCTGCTCCGGGGTGCCCTGGGCGATGACCTTGCCGGCGTCGATGATCGCGACATCGTCGGCGAGCTGCTCGGCCTCGTCCATGTGATGGGTGGTGAGGATGACGGAGACGCCGTCGGCGCGCAGGTCGCGGACCAGGTCCCAGGTGGCGCGGCGGGCCTGGGGGTCGAGACCCGCGGTCGGCTCGTCGAGGAAGACCAGTTCCGGGCGGCCGACGACGGCCATAGCGAGCGCCAGGCGCTGCTGCTGGCCCCCGGAGAGACGGCGGTACGTGGTCCGGCCGCAGTTGCCGAGGCCGAGGCGTTCGGCGAGGGAGTCCACATCCAGCGGGTGCGCGTGCAGTCTGGCCACGTGGCGGAGCATCTCGTCGGCGCGGGCGCCCGAGTAGACGCCGCCGGACTGGAGCATCACGCCGACCCGTGGACGCAGGGCGGCGGATTCCCGTACCGGGTCGAGGCCCAGGACGCGTACCGTCCCGGAGTCCGGTCTGAGGTATCCCTCGCAGGTCTCGACGGTGGTCGTCTTGCCCGCGCCGTTCGGACCGAGTACGGCGGTGATGCCCGCCGCGGCCACCAGGTCGAGGCCGTCCACCGCGGTCTTCGTGCCGTACCGCTTCACCAGGGCCTGGACCTGGACCACGGGCTCGCTTCGCATGGGTCCAGAGTCTAGGTACGGGAGGCGCCGCCCAGGTGCACGGGGCCCGGGTCCGGCCTTGCGCAGGCCCGGCGTCGGCCCTGCTCCCGTGCTGCTCGGGACCGGTCACCTGATCGATCAAAGATCGTTTGCGCAGGTCAGGTTAGGTGAGCCTAAGTGATGCAGGGCACCATCGAGTGGGCCGGACGCGGGTTGCCGCGCTCTGAGGAATTACGCAACAATGGTGTTGTGAAAAACGTCGGCGAGGATCGGGAGGCTCCCATGGGCGCCCCCCAGGAGGAGTTCACGACCGGTGAGCGCTCGACGCGCAACCGGGTCGTTCGGTCCATCCTGGACCACGGTCCGTCGACCGTCGCCGAGCTCGCCGGTCGACTGGGCCTGACCCATGCGGCCGTACGGCGTCACCTGGACGCGCTGGTGGCCGACGACGTCGTACAACCGCGTGAGCAGCGGGTCTACGGCGCCCGTACCCGTGGCCGGCCGGCCAAGGCCTTCGCGCTCACCGACTGCGGGCGCGACGCCTTCGACCAGTCCTACGACAAGCTCGCGATGGACGCGCTGCGCTGGATCGCCGCGCGCGAGGGCGGCGACGAGGCGGTTCTCACCTTCGCGCGTGCCCGGTTCGCCGAACAGGCCGCGAACTACCGCGAGGCGGTCGAGGCCGCAGGCCCCGAGGAGCGCGCCGAAGCCCTGGCCAAGGCCCTGAGCGCGGACGGGTACGCTGCTACGGCGCGTAGCGCACCGGTCGGAGAGCAGCTCTGCCAGCACCACTGCCCGGTGGTCCACGTCGCGGAAAAGTTCCCGCAGCTATGCGAGGCGGAAACCGAGATCTTCTCCCAGCTGCTCGGCACACATGTCCAGCGGCTCGCGACCATCGCCCACGGCGACGGTGTGTGCACGACGTTCATCCCCAAGGCCTCGCACGCCTCGCCTCCACCCGCTCCACAGTTGTCCACCGCCACCCATAAAGCATCTGCAAGTACCGCCGGGAGGAACCCAGCATGACGCTCCCCATCGAGGAGACTGCCCACCCCGAGCTCGAGGGTCTGGGCACGTACGAATACGGCTGGGCCGACTCCGACGTGGCCGGTGCCTCCGCCAGGCGCGGCATCAGCGAGGACGTCGTCCGAGACATCTCGGCGAAGAAGTCCGAGCCGGAGTGGATGACCAGGCTGCGTCTCAAGGGCCTGCGCCTCTTCGACAAGAAGCCCATGCCCAACTGGGGCTCGGACCTGTCGGGGATCGACTTCGACAACATCAAGTACTTCGTGCGTTCCACGGAGAAGCAGGCGGAGTCCTGGGAGGACCTGCCCGAGGACATCAAGAACACGTACGACAGGCTCGGCATCCCCGAGGCGGAGAAGCAGCGCCTCGTCGCCGGTGTCGCGGCTCAGTACGAGTCCGAGGTCGTCTACCACCAGATCCGTGAGGACCTGGAGGAGCAGGGCGTCATCTTCCTCGACACCGACACCGCGCTGAAGGAGCACCCGGAGCTCTTCAAGGAGTACTTCGGGACCGTCATCCCGGTCGGCGACAACAAGTTCGCGTCGCTGAACTCGGCGGTGTGGTCGGGTGGCTCCTTCATCTACGTGCCGAAGGGCGTGCAGGTCGAGATCCCGCTCCAGGCCTACTTCCGTATCAACACGGAGAACATGGGCCAGTTCGAGCGGACCCTGATCATCGTCGACGAGGGTGCCTACGTGCACTACGTCGAGGGCTGCACGGCGCCGATCTACAAGTCGGACTCCCTGCACAGCGCGGTCGTCGAGATCATCGTCAAGAAGAACGCCCGCTGCCGCTACACGACCATCCAGAACTGGTCGAACAACGTCTACAACCTGGTCACCAAGCGCGCCGTGGCGTACGAGGGCGCGACCATGGAGTGGATCGACGGCAACATCGGCTCCAAGGTGACGATGAAGTACCCGGCCGTCTACCTGATGGGCGAGCACGCCAAGGGCGAGACCCTCTCCATCGCCTTCGCGGGCGAGGGCCAGCACCAGGACGCCGGCTCCAAGATGGTCCACATGGCGCCGAACACCTCCTCCAACATCGTGTCGAAGTCCGTGGCGCGCGGTGGCGGCCGTACGTCCTACCGGGGTCTCGTCGAGATCGGCGAGGGCGCCCACGGCTCCAAGTCCAACGTGCTGTGCGACGCGCTGCTGGTGGACACCATCTCCCGCTCCGACACGTACCCGTACGTCGACGTCCGCGAGGACGACGTGTCCATGGGGCACGAGGCGACCGTCTCCAAGGTCTCCGACGACCAGCTCTTCTACCTGATGAGCCGCGGTCTGTCCGAGTTCGAGGCGATGGCGATGATCGTGCGCGGCTTCGTCGAGCCGATCGCCAAGGAACTGCCCATGGAGTACGCCCTTGAGCTCAACCGGCTGATCGAGCTCCAGATGGAAGGCTCGGTCGGCTGATCGCCGGTCGCCGTCCCATCAAGCCCCTTACGCAGGAAAGAGAGCAGACCGACAGCCATGGCTGAGGCTCAGAACATCCCGGTGGGTTCCACCACCGCCGGCTCGATCGCGGTCGCGGCCGCGGCCGAGTCGACCGTCGCCACACGCATGAGTGCGCCCCCCTCCTTCGACGTGGCGGACTTCCCGGTCCCGCACGGCCGCGAGGAGGAATGGCGGTTCACCCCGCTGGAGCGCCTGCGCGGGCTGCACGACGGCACCGCCGTCGCCACCGGCACCGGTGTGAAGGTGGACGTCCAGGCACCCGAGGGCGTCACCGTCGAGGCCGTCGGCCGTGACGACGCGCGCCTCGGCCGCGCCGGCACCCCCGTGGACCGTGTCGCCGCCCAGGCGTACACCGCCTTCGAGGTGGCCGGTGTGATCACCGTCCCCAAGGAGACGGTCCTCACCGAGCCGATCCGTGTCGCCGTCCACGGCGAGGGCGGTGTGGCCTACGGCCACCAGATCATCGAGCTGGGCGCCTTCGCCGAAGCCGTCGTCGTCATCGACCACACCGGTGACGCCGTGCTCGCCGCCAACGTCGAGTACGTCCTGGGCGACGGCGCCAAGCTCACCGTCATCTCCGTCCAGGACTGGGACGACCAGGCCGTGCACGTCGCCCAGCACAACGCGCTGATCGGCCGCGACGCCACCTTCAAGTCCTTCGTGGTCACCTTCGGCGGCGACCTCGTACGCCTCCACCCGCGCGTCGCGTACGCGGGCCCCGGTGGCGAGGCCGAGCTGTTCGGCCTGTACTTCACGGATGCCGGCCAGCACCAGGAGCACCGCCTCCTGGTCGACCACAACACCCCGCACTGCAAGTCGAACGTGGCCTACAAGGGTGCGCTCCAGGGCGAGGGCGCCCACGCGGTGTGGATCGGCGACGTGCTGATCGAGGCCAAGGCCGAGGGCACCGACACGTACGAGCTGAACCGCAACCTGGTTCTCACGGACGGCGCCCGCGTGGACTCCGTACCGAACCTCGAGATCGAGACCGGTGAGATCGTCGGCGCCGGGCACGCCAGTGCCACCGGGCGGTTCGACGACGAGCAGCTGTTCTATCTGATGGCCCGCGGCATCCCGGCCGACGAGGCCCGCCGACTGGTCGTCCGCGGCTTCTTCGCCGAACTGGTCCAGCAGATCGGCGTCGACGACATCGAGCAGCGTCTTCTCACGAAGATCGACGAGGAGCTGGAGGGGTCGGTCTGATGACTGTCTCTCCGACGTTCGTACGCGCCTGCGGGCTGAGCGAGCTGGACGAGGACACCCCGAAGCGGGTGGAACTCGGCGGCACGCCGGTCTCGGTCGTCCGTACCGAGGGGGAGGTGTTCGCGATCAACGACATCTGCTCGCACGCGAACGTCTCACTCTCCGAGGGCGAGGTGGAGGACTGCCAGATCGAGTGCTGGCTGCACGGCTCCAGCTTCGACCTCCGCACCGGCAAGCCGTCCGGCCTTCCCGCGACGCGCCCCGTCCCCGTATACCCCGTAAAGATCGAAGGGGACGATGTGCTCGTCTCCCTCACCCAGGAGTCCTGAGGCACCCATGGCAACGCTTGAAATCCGAGACCTGCACGTCACCGTCGAGGCCGACAACGCCACGAAGGAGATCCTCAAGGGTGTCGACCTGACCGTGAAGCAGGGCGAGACGCACGCCATCATGGGCCCCAACGGCTCCGGCAAGTCGACCCTCGCCTACTCGCTCGCGGGTCACCCGAAGTACACGATCACCCGCGGCACCGTGCTGCTGGACGGCGAGGACGTCCTGGAGATGTCCGTCGACGAGCGCGCCCGCGCGGGCCTGTTCCTGGCGATGCAGTACCCGGTCGAGATCCCCGGCGTCTCCGTCTCCAACTTCCTTCGTACGTCCGCCACCGCCATCCGCGGTGAGGCGCCGAAGCTGCGCACCTGGGTGAAGGAGGTCAAGGAGACCATGCAGCGCCTCCACATGGACCCCTCCTTCGCCGAGCGCAACGTCAACGAGGGCTTCTCCGGCGGCGAGAAGAAGCGCCACGAGATCCTCCAGCTGGAGCTGCTCAAGCCCAAGATCGCGATCCTCGACGAGACGGACTCCGGTCTGGACGTCGACGCCCTGCGCATCGTCTCCGAGGGCGTCAACCGCGTCCGCGAGAGCGGCGAGGTCGGCACCCTGCTGATCACGCACTACACGCGCATCCTGCGCTACATCAAGCCCGACTTCGTCCACGTTTTCTCCGACGGCCGGATCGCCGAGTCCGGCGGCGCCGAACTCGCCGACAAGCTGGAGAACGAGGGCTACGAGGCTTACACCACGAAGGGTGGCGTATCCGCGTGACACAGCTGCCTGGCCTCCTCACGGATACATCTCAACTACTTGACGAGGCGATCCGCAAGGACTTCCCGATCCTCGATCGGGTCCTCCACGACGGCAAGAAGCTCGTGTACCTGGACAACGCGGCGACCTCCCAGACGCCCCGCCAGGTGATCGACACTCTCTCCGAGTACTACGAGCAGCACAACGCCAACGTGCACCGTGGCATCCATGTGCTCGCCGAGGAGGCCACGGCGCTGTACGAGGGCGCGCGCGACAAGGTCGCCGCGTTCATCAACGCGCCCAGCCGTGACGAGGTGATCTTCACCAAGAACGCCTCCGAGTCGCTCAACCTCGTGGCCAACATGCTGGGCTGGGCCGACGAGCCCTACCGCGTCGACCACGAGACCGAGATCGTCATCACGGAGATGGAGCACCACTCCAACATCGTGCCGTGGCAGCTGCTCGCGCAGCGCACCGGCGCGAAGCTGAAGTGGTTCGGCCTGACCGACGACGGCCGCCTCGACCTCTCGAACATAGACGAGGTCATCACGGAGAAGACGAAGATCGTCTCCTTCGTGCTGGTGTCCAACATCCTGGGCACGGTCAACCCCGTCGAGAAGATCGTGCGCCGCGCGCAGGAGGTCGGGGCCCTGGTCCTGATCGACGCCTCGCAGGCCGCCCCGCACATGCCGATGGACGTCCAGGCCCTCCAGGCCGACTTCGTGGCCTTCACCGGCCACAAGATGTGCGGCCCGACCGGCATCGGGGTGCTGTGGGGACGCCAGGAGCTGCTGGAGGATCTCCCGCCGTTCCTGGGCGGCGGCGAGATGATCGAGACCGTGTCGATGCACTCGTCGACCTATGCTCCCGCCCCGCACAAGTTCGAGGCGGGCACTCCGCCGATCGCGCAGGCGGTCGGCCTCGGCGCGGCGATCGACTATCTGTCGGCCATCGGCATGGACAAGATCCTCGCCCATGAGCACGCGCTCACCGAGTACGCGGTGAAGCGGCTCGGGGAGGTCCCCGACCTGCGGATCATCGGCCCGGCCACGGCCGAGGACCGGGGCGCGGCGATCTCCTTCACGCTCGGCGACATCCACCCGCACGACGTGGGCCAGGTGCTCGACGAGCAGGGCATCGCGGTCCGCGTGGGCCACCACTGCGCCCGGCCGGTCTGCCTGCGCTACGGAATTCCTGCGACCACGCGAGCGTCGTTCTATCTGTACTCCACGCCGGCCGAGATCGATGCTCTGGTCGACGGACTGGAGCACGTACGGAACTTCTTCGGCTGAGGAGCTGGCTGAGTCGTGCTGTGTTTTCCCGGGGGACAGCCCCCGGACCCCCGGCCGGAAAAGCACGTGGTGCGAGCCTTGGTAGAGACGCGAGGTTGATGGGTGTGAAACTGGATTCGATGTACCAGGAAGTCATCCTGGACCACTACAAGCACCCGCACGGGCGCGGTCTTCGGGACGGCGACGCCGAGGTGCACCACGTCAACCCGACGTGCGGCGACGAGATCACCCTGCGCGTGAAGTACGACGGCACGACGGTCAGCGATGTCTCGTACGAGGGTCAGGGCTGCTCGATCAGCCAGGCCTCGGCCTCCGTGCTGAACGAGCTCCTGGTCGGCAAGGAGCTGTCCGAGGCGCAGAGGATCCAGGAGACCTTCCTGGAGCTTATGCAGTCCAAGGGCAAGATCGAACCGGACGACGCGATGGAGGAGGTACTGGAGGACGCGGTCGCGTTCGCCGGTGTCTCCAAGTATCCGGCCCGGGTGAAGTGCGCGCTGCTGAGCTGGATGGCGTGGAAGGACGCGACGGCCCAGGCACTGGGCTCGGACGCCGCCGAAAGGAAGACGGCATGAGCGAGACCATCGAGATGAAGCCGGCCTCGGAGGACGAGGTCCGCGAGGCGCTGTACGACGTCGTCGACCCGGAACTGGGCATCGACGTCGTGAACCTCGGTTTGATCTACGGCATCCACATCGACGACGCGAACATCGCGACGATCGACATGACCCTGACGTCGGCGGCCTGCCCGCTCACGGATGTCATCGAGGACCAGGCCAAGTCCGCCACGGACGGCCTCGTCAACGAACTGCGCATCAACTGGGTGTGGATGCCGCCGTGGGGCCCGGACAAGATCACGGACGACGGGCGGGACCAGCTCCGGGCGCTCGGGTTCAACGTCTGAGAGCCACTCGAACCAACACAACACCGCACACGAAGGCGGCGGCACCCGAGCAGGGTGCCGCCGCCTTCGTGTGCGTCTCAGGCGAGTGGGGCCACCACGCGGAAGGAGAAGTCCTCCCGGTTGGTCGTGTTGTAGCCGTACGGGTCCAGACGCAGCTGGAAGTTCTTGTGGCGCAGCGCGTGGTTGGGGTAGTTCACCGACTGCAGCACCGCCGCGCCCGTATACCCCGAGTACCCGCCACAGAAGGTGGCGTCCTGCTTGAACAGCGAGGAGCCGTCGTTGCGGTCGGCGCGCAGGATGAAGTTGCGGTGGCGCAGGTACTTGCCGTCGTGTGTCTTGAACGAGTAACACGAGCTGTTGGACAGCCCCTTGACGACACTGAAGGTGGAGTCCTCGCGGGACTCCGGGCCGCGGACCTGATCGAGCTTCACCAGGCCGTCTGACACGTGCCAGTAGCGACCGGGGTAGTTGGCCGACTCGACGGACCTCAGGAGGGAGGAGTCCGGCGCCGTGGGAGCGGCCGAGGACTTGCTGGGGGACGGGGAAGCGGCGGGCTTCTCGGGGCCCTCCGAGACGGGAGCGGAGGCGGAGCCCTTGGCGTCCGGGGCGGCGGGTGCGGGGGTCGTGGCGGCCGGTGCGCTCGGCTGCGCCGACGACAGGCCGCTCTTCCCGCTCGGGGGCGTGGCCGCGGACGCCGTCGGGGAGGCGAAGGTGAGGAGACCGGGATACGTCGAGCCGGGCGACGGCACGGGGGCCTTCGCCACCGGGACCGGCTCCTCGGCCTGCCGCTCCGTGATGATGATCGCGGTCACACAGGCGGCCACGACCGACAGGGCCAGGGTGCCCGCCATCCAGAGCCGCCGCGTCCCGGGCACGCGTGAGGCGTCCGGGGCCCAGCCGTTCTCCCACGGTTGAGTTGGGATGGGCCGGGGCTTTTCTTCTGTCATGCGCTGTTCCTCCGGCGTCGCCTGTGGCGAACGTGTGAACGAGTGGTTGAAACAGTAATGGACGCGAGGCTAGGTGACGTCCAGTGCCGTGAGAAGGGTTGTTTCCTCAATGAGACCGAGTGCTGGGGGAGTTGGTGGCCTGGTGCGCAGTGGGGGTGGTTTTGGGTGGCCGCTGTGTACGAGTGTACGTATCGATGCGTACACTTGTACACATGGGATATCTGCTGCTGGTCGGAGCCATCGCCGCCGAGGTGGGCGCCACGACCGCCATGAAGTACAGCGACGGTTTCAGCAGGCTGTGGCCTTCCGTGCTGACCGGACTGGGCTACGCCGTCGCGTTCGCGCTGCTCGCACAGACGCTGAAGACGGTGTCCGTCGGTACGGCGTACGCGATCTGGTCGGGGATCGGGACCGCGGCCGTCGCGACGATCGGCGCGGTGTTCCTCGGGGAGGGCGTGAACGCGGCCAAGGTCGCCGGGATCGTGCTCATCATCTGCGGGGTCGTCGTGCTCAACATGGGCGGTGCGCACTGATGGGGCGGCGGTACGACCCCGAGCGGCGCCAGCGGATCATCGACGCGGCGATCCGGGTGGTGGGGGAGAGGGGGATCGCCGGGCTCAGCCATCGATCGGTCGCCGCTGAGGCGGATGTGCCGCTGGGTTCCACGACGTATCACTTCAGAACGCTGGACGAGCTTCTGGTCGCCGCGCTGAGGCAGGCGAACGAGGGGTTCGCGAAGGTGGTGGCCGCGAGGGGTGGGCTGCGGGACGACCGGGTCGATCTGGCGGGGGAGCTTGCCGGGTTGCTGGGGGAGTGGCTCTCGGGGGATCGGGCGGGGGTCGAGCTGGAGTGCGAGTTGTATCTGGCGGCGGTTCGGCGGCCGGCGTTGCGGCCTGTTGCGGCTGAGTGGGCGGAGGGGGTTGTGGAGTTGCTGGTGGGGCGGACGGATGCGTTGACGGCTCGGGCGCTGGTGGCGGTGATGGACGGGATGTGTCTGCAGGTGCTGCTTACGGGGGGTGCGTACGAGGAGGAGTTTGCCCGGGAGGTGTTCGGGCGGGTGTTGAAGGGCTGACGTGGGTACAGCGTGGGTCGTGGTTCTCGCCCCCGCAGTCCCTACCCGTCCCGTCCTCGGGGGCGGCCTCTCTGCCCCCGAAGCCCTGCTCCTCGAACTCCCGCAGAGGAGGGTCCCCCGAGGGGCTGGATCTTCCCGGGCGGCGCAGACATGTCCAGCGCCCCTCGGGCACTTTCAGCGCCGGCCCGCATCTTCGGCCCGTCCGGCGACGGGGGGCGAGGCTGTTCAGGCCGACAGCGGGGGGCTGGGGGTGACAGTCCCAGTGGGCGGTCACCGCAGTGTCGGGGGGCCTCTGCCCGGTCCTTGAGATCCGCTCCGTACCGGTTCGCCCGGGCGGGCTCCCTCAAGTTAGGTTTTCTCCATGACCGACACGACTGCTTCCCGCACCACCGGCGCCGTGGCCGCCGGGCTTGCCACCGTCGCCGCCGACGGCACCGTTCTCGACACCTGGTTCCCCGCCCCCGAACTGTCCGCCGAGCCCGGCCCCGCCGGTACCGAGCGGCTGTCCGTCGAGCGGGCCGTCGAGGTACTCGGCGAGGGTGCGGCGAAGGCGGTCGGGCCGGACGCGCGCCGCGGTGTCGAGGTGGTCGCGGTCCGGACGGTCATCGCCTCCCTCGACGACAAGCCGCTGGACACGCACGACGTCTACCTCCGCCTCCACCTGCTCTCACACCGGCTGGTGCAGCCGCACGGCCAGAGCCTGGACGGTATCTTCGCCCACCTCGCCAACGTCGCCTGGACCTCGCTCGGCCCGGTCGCCGTGGACGACGTCGAGAAGGTGCGGCTCAACGCCCGCGCCGAGGGCCTGCACCTCCAGGTCACCTCCATCGACAAGTTCCCCCGTATGACCGACTACGTGGCCCCCAAGGGCGTCCGCATCGCCGACGCCGACCGGGTGCGCCTCGGCGCGCACCTCGCCGAGGGCACCACCGTCATGCACGAGGGCTTCGTCAACTTCAACGCGGGCACGCTCGGTACGTCGATGGTCGAGGGCCGTATCTCCGCCGGTGTCGTGGTCGGCGACGGTTCCGACATCGGCGGCGGTGCCTCGACGATGGGCACGCTGTCCGGTGGCGGCCAGGTCCGTATCACCATCGGCGAGCGCTGCCTGATCGGCGCCGAGGCCGGCGTGGGGATCGCGCTCGGCGACGAGTGCGTGGTCGAGGCCGGGCTGTACGTCACCGCCGGCACCCTCGTCACCATGCCTGACGGACAGATCGTCAAGGCCCGCGAACTCTCCGGCGCCTCCCACATCCTCTTCCGCCGCAACTCGGTCACGGGCAGGGTCGAGGCCCGCCCGAACAACGCGGTCTGGGGCGGTCTGAACGACATCCTGCACAGCCACAACTGACGTACCCGTACGGGTGCCGGCGTCGGCGCCCAAGATCACGTACGGGTTGCTCCGCGTGACCTCGCCGGGCTTCAGGCAGATGAACGGGTGGACACAGGGTCCGATCAACTGCCCGAGCAGAAGCACAGGACGAGGGGTGGAGCAATGACGGACGAGCGGTCGAGGATCGTGGCGCGTTGGCTGACGGGGGCGGTCTCCGCAGCGGTGGTCTGCGGGATCCCCGCGGGGACGGCGTACGCGGACGAGACCAACACGGGCTCGCACAACGGTCCCCGGGTCGGCCTGGTCAACATCGGCCAGGTCGACGATCCGATGGAGGACGTGCTGGAGCACTTCCTGCTGTTCGGCGACGGGCATCGCTGGGACTGATCTGCGGTTCAGAACAGGAAGGGCCGGGGTCCGTACCGCGCGCACCGAAGCGACGGTACGGACCCCGGCCCTATCCGGTTCCCGGTCCGCGGTCTCCGGTGGGGCGGCTACATGGTCAACTCCTCGTACGCCGCCAGCAGTCCGTCCGTCGACTCCCGGTCGGCCGGTCGCAGCGGCGCCCGTACCGGACCCGAGGGCAGGCCGAGCGCGCCGAGCAGGGCCTTGGCCGTCACCGCGCCGGGCAGCCCCGACGCCATCATCAACTCGGTGAGCTGAAGCGTCCGCCGCTGGCAGCGGGCGGCCTCGGTGCTTTCTCCCGCGTCGAACGCGTCGATGACGGCACGGAACTGACGGGGAATCACATTGGCGACGGTGCTCATGTAGCCGGTGCCGCCCAGCGCGTACAGCGCCAGCACGTATTCGTCGCAGCCCGTGTAGTACGCCAAGCCGGTCCGGGCCAGTACCTTCTGAGTGCCCATCAGGTCGTATGCGCAGTCCTTCACGGCGACGATTCTCGGGTGACCGGCCAGCCGGATCATCGTCTCCGGCTCGATCCGGACGCCGGTGCGGCCCGGGATGTCGTACAGCGCGAGAGGCAGGCCGGAGGCGTCCGCCAGCTCCCGGAAGTGGGCCTCCAGCGCGTCCTGCGGAGGTCGGCTGTAATAGGGCGCGACCGCCAACAGGGCGTCCGCGCCCGCCTTTTCGGCCGCCAGGGCCAGCTCGACGGAGTGCCGGGTGTCCGCGGTGCCGATGCCCGCCACGATCGACGCCCGCGCACCGACCGCCTCCCGTACCGCCCGTACCAGCGCCGACTTCTCCGAGTCCGTCGTGGTCGGGGACTCACCCGTCGTGCCGGAGAGCACGAGGCCGTCGCAACCCCCGGCCACCAGCCGGTCGGCGAGCCGCTGCGCGCCGCCGAGGTCCAGGGCGCCTTCGGCGGTGAAGGGGGTGACCATCGCGCACAGGGCGCGGCCGAAGGGCGGGGCGGGGTGTGCGGGAGAAGCGGGTGGTGTTGTCATGCGAGTAGTCTCGGCGGGACATCTGTGAAGCTCTACTTAATTCTCTTACCTGGTATTGGTAAGTGATGCTGAGGTGAGGTGGGGTTCGAGGGTGTCCGAACTCGTGGGCTCGTCCCTGAATGACGGGACCTCGCCGGACTCCCTCGCCGACTACTTTTCTTCCCTGGACAAGAAAAGTGTTCGGTGAGACAGTGGAGCCATGCTGGACGTCACCGTGATCGAGGACCCGGCGGCCGCCGCCGTCTCGCTGGACCCCACAAGGGGCCGGCTGCTCGCCGAGCTGGCCGCCGGGCCCGCGTCGGCCGCCATGCTGGCCGGCAAGGTCGGACTGCCCCGGCAGAAGGTGAACTACCACCTCAAGGCGCTGGAACGGCACGGCCTGGTCGAGCTGGCCGGGGAGCGCCGCAAGGGCAATGTCACCGAGCGGCTGATGCGGGCGACCGCCGCGTCGTACGTCATCTCACCGCTCGCCCTGGCCGCCGTGCAGCCCGATCCCGACCGCTTCCGGGACCAGCTCTCCGCGCGCTGGCTGCTGGCGGTCGGGGCGCGGCTGGTGCGGGACGTCGGCACGCTGATCACCGGCGCCACCCGGGCCCGAAAGCGGCTCGCCACCTATGCGCTCGACGGTGGGGTGCGGTTCGCTTCCGCCGCCGACCGGGCCGCGTTCATCGAGGAGTTGACGGCGGGCGTCAGCGCGCTGGTGCGCAAGTACGACTCGCCCGATGCCGAGGGCGGGCGCGATCACCGGATCGTCGTGGCCGTGCACCCGACGGTCAAGCCCCGGGCCGACGAAGCGACTTCGAGCGCGACAGACACCGCAGACACCGCAGACACCGCGGACGTCGCAGAGATCCAGGAGTGAGCACCATGTCCGAGGACGTGTCCAGGGAATTCGAGATCGCGCGTGAGTTCGAGGTCGACGCCCGCCCTGAGGAGGTGTGGGAGGCGATCACCACCGGGACCGGCGGGTATCTGTGGCCGATGGAGCCGCCGGAGCCCCGCGTCGGCGGCAAGGGCCCCTTCGGGTCCACGGTCACCGCCTGGAACCCGCCGCACCGCTACACCAACCGCGTCGAGGACGTCGAGGGCATCGCCGAGCAGACCGTCAACCAGCTCGACTACACCGTCGAACCGCGTGACGAGGGCCGCCGGGCCTGGGTGCGTTACGTGCACAGCGGCATCTTCGTCGACGACTGGGACAACCAGTACGACGGCGCCGCCAGGCACACCGACTTCTATCTGCACACCCTGCGCGAGTACCTCACCCACTTCGCGCCCCGGCCGGCCGCCTTCGCGACCTTCGACGGGCCCGAGGCGTCCAAGGCCGCAGACGCTCTCGCCGTCGTCGGACGGGCGCTCGGTGTCGGGGAGGACGTCTCCGCCGGTGCGCGGGTGACGGTCCGGGGGCCGGACGAGTTCGACGCCGTGGTCGACTTCCGCGACCCGTACTTCATCGGGCTGCGCACGGACAGGGGCCTGACCCGCGTCTTCGGGCGCAACCACTGGGGCTATCCGGTCGGCATCTCCCTGCACGACTTCACGCCGGGCGCCGACATCAAGGAGTGCGAAGCCGCCTGGCAGGGCTGGCTGAACGGTGTGTTCAGCCAGCCCTGATCCAGCCCTGATTTAGAGGGAGTTACGGCTTGAAGCGCAGCACCTGCGGGTCGTGGTCGCTGATCTGGTCGTTGAACTCCGCGTTGATGTGCACGGAGTCGTAGTCGAAGTCGCAGCCCCGGCTGATCGACGGGCTGACCAGGATCTGGTCCAGGACCTGGCTGTTGCCCTGGTAGTCGTAGGTGTAACGCTCGCTCTTCGGCAGCGACTTGATCGCCGACCACAGCGCGCCGCCGCTCTCCAGCAGCTTGGTGGTGTCGGAGAACTCGAAGTCGTTGATGTCGCCGAGTGTGACCACGTGCGCGTTCTTCTGGACCTTCAGGATGTCCTTGACGAACCCGTTCACCGAAGTCGCCTGGAGGTGACGCTCGGTCTCCGAACTGCGCGTCGGCGGCTGGTACTGCGCGTGCAGGCTCTGGTCGCCTCCCTTCGAGGCGAAGTGGTTGGCGATCAGGATGACGGTCTTGCCGCGGAAGACGAACTCGCCCACGAGAGGCTTGCGGCTGTTGTCCCAGGCCGGGTTGGACGGGTCTATTCGGCCCGGGGAGACCGTCAGTGCCGCCTTGCCGCGCTCCCTGGTGACACCGGCGGCCGTCGTGGCGTCGCCGCCCGCGCGGTCGGTGAAGGAGACCCGCGCCGGGTTGAACAGGAACACCTGACGGATGTTGCCGCCGGGCTGGCCGCCGTCCGTGAGGTCGACCGGGTCGATCGAGCGCCAGTCGTACGCCGGGCCGCCCGCCGCCACGATCGCGTCGATCAGTTTCTCGACCGTCTGGTCGGCGGCGACCGTACCGTCATTCGTCGCGCCGTTGTTGTCCTGGATCTCCTCCAGGGACAGGATGTCGGGCGACTGCAGGTTGTTCACGATCGCGGCGGCGTGCTCCTCGAACGTGGCGTCGGACGGGTCGAGGTTCTCGACGTTGTACGTCGCCACCGCCAGCTCGCTCCGCGACTGCTTGCGGGTCGTCTCGCGTTCCAGGCCGCCCTGCTTCAGGGTGCCGATCTCGTTGGCGACGAGGGTGTAGCCACCGAACCGGGTGTAGTCCAGCGGGCCGGTGGTGGCGCCCTTCAGGCTGTCGCCGACGTTCGCGGCCGGGAAGTCGGCGACCGCGCCCAGGGACTGGATCTGGATCCGGCCCGTGTTCTGCGAGGTGTACGCGCCGTACACCGTGCCGCCGCGTCGGTTGGCGTTCTCGCGCGGCTTCACCGTGACCCACAGCTCGGTGTACGGGTCGGTGGCGGTGACCACGCGGGCGTCCTTGACCTGGACGTTCATGCCCTCAAGGGACTCGTAGTAGTCCAGGGCGTACTTCTTGGGCCGCAGCGTCAGCGCGTTCACCGAGCCGCTCGCGGCGCTGTCGCCGGCCGGGGTGTATGCGGCCGGTACGGACCTGGCGTCGACGACCGTCGCGGCCGGGACCGCGTTGCCGCTGGAGACGACGGTGACCGTCGGCTTGACGATCTCCGTCACCGACTGGTTGCCGGACGACGCGCCACCCGGCACGTACTCCGAGACCGTGCCGGTGACGGTGACCGAGTCGCCGACCGCGACGGCCGGCCTGGAGCTGGTGAAGACGAAGACGCCCTCGCTGGTGGCCGGATCGGCGTCCGGAGCGGTGTCCTGGATCCAGAAACCGCGCGACGAACCGTAGGTGCGGACGCCGGTGACGATTCCCGCCACGTCCGTGACCTTCTCGCCGGCGAGCGGGGAGAGGCGCGTGGTGCCCTGGATGTCATGAATGCGCACGGTGTCGGCGTGCGCGGCCGACGGAACCACGACCAGAGTGGCGACCGTGGAACAGACGGCGGCGACAGTGAGCGCGGCGAGACGCGCGGAAGACTTGCTCGGCAACGGGATCCCTCCGGGGACAAACATGGGTGCCGGGACGAAGGTGACAAGGGTTGTGCAGTGGGGGAACGCGACCTGCCGGGCGGCTGGCGACGCGCGTAGACATCCGGTGAACACTCGGTGCGGAAAGCTCCGCGCCGAAGGTTCGGCACCGGGTGGTCGGCAGTGAACGCCCGGCTTGGGAGAACAGTGAACACGATGGAACACGACGGACGACGAGGGGATGCGGTAAATCGGCGCCCCCTCGACTTCTACGCGCGTCAATCTCCTGCCTGGTCAGGCCACTTGTCAAGGTTTCAGCCATCTACCACGTCTGACAGGTTCATGAACCGGGCGGCATGCTGCCAAATCCGTCTAGGCTGAGCGGCTGGGTCGTACGGCCTTCGACGCAACGCCGTACGGTCGTCAGACGCCGTCGTCGGACTCCGGGCGCATCCGGGTGCCGTCGTACGGCCATTCGGGCGCCTGAGGAGAAAACAGCCAATGTCAGACAGCTCCCCCCTGCCGCCGGTGCGACTGCACTCCGAAGCGGAGTTGGCGCGGGACGCGCTCGCCGCCCCGCTGGTCTCCCACGCCGCCCGGCTCGCCCGCTGGGCCGGACCGGACACCCGGGTGGAGGCCGGCGGCGAACTCGTCGAGGAGCAACTGCCGGCGGCGGCGGAGGCGCTGGGGCTGATCGGGGGCGAGGGTGCCGCTGAGGCGAGCGTCGAGGACGCGCTCGCGTCCGCCGCTGAGGCATGGCGGGTCGCCGTGGACACCGGGCTCGTCGAGGTCGTCGACGAGGAGGAGGGCACCGTCACGGTGGGCGAGGACCTGGCGCTGCTCACCTCCGGGTCCCCGCACGAGGTCCTCGCGGTGTGGCTCGGGGCGCTGGAGACCGTCCTCGCCGACGCGAGCGTGCCCGACCTCGACGATCTCCTCGACGCCGTGGACGAGGGCACCGAGGTCGACTTCTCCCAGCTGGACTGGGATCCCGAGGCGGAGGCCGACCTCCTCGACGGGGTGCTCGCCAACCTCTACCTGCTGAGCGTCGGCGACGGTGCCGCCGACAGTCCGGTACCGCTGCCGGCGCTCGCCGCGTCCGTCGTCGTACCGAGCGACATGGGCGAGCCCACCAACGACGTCCTGGAGCAGGTCTCGGACACGATGATGCGCCTCGACGACCAGTTCCGGCTGCTCGAACCCGTCGGGCTCGTCGCCTACTGGCCCGTCGACGAGGCGCTCATGGCGGACAGCGACGACCCCGCCGCGGGTGCGGCTACGGGCGACGACACCGACGTCTCCCGCTACGGCATGGTGCGGCTCACCCCGCTCGGCCTGTACGGCGTACGGGCCCGGCTGCTGGAGTCCGGCTTCGAGGCGCCCGCCGTCGGAGACCTCGCAGACAAGGGCGCGGACGCGCTCCTCGACGGCACGGCGACCTTCCCCGCGACGGCCGCGCGGGCCGAGACCGAACAGTGGCTGACACGCCGCGAACCCCTCGCCGCGGCACGGGAGTTGCTTGCGGCAGCCCGGGGCGGCGACGCCGGCGCGCCACTGCGCCGGCTGCTCTGCCAGCAGGCCCTGTCCCTCGTCGGCGCCGAGGCCGGACCCGCGCTGCGCGAAGTCCTCGACGACCTCGAACTGGGCGGTCTCGCCCGCGTCTGGCTCAGCGAGCACGGCGCGCCCGACGTGCCGGCCCCGTCCGAGGCGATGGTGTTCTGGCTGACCATCGACACGGTGGCCGCGCAACTGGCGGCCGAGGGTAACTCGGCGGAGCTGCGCGGGCTGGTGGAGGGGCTGGCACAGCAGCACGGCGGGTTCTTCGAGGCGGCCTGGCGCGTGGAACATCCGGCGACGGCGGATGTGCTGGAGGCGATGGGACGGCTGCATCCGGACAAGCGGGTGGCCAAGGAGGCGCGGAAGGCCGCGTTCAAGGCGCGGTCGCAGCAAGGGGGGTGAGCCGGGGGAGAGGAGGGGGCCGGTCCGGCCCTGGAACGGCGTCGGGGTGACTTGACGGAGCGGGTCCCGTGGAGGCGACCCCGCGCTCAACCCGATTTCAGGCGTGGGCGGGACGCTGGGCACGAACCGAGTGCGCCGCCCTCCGCGCCGCCCCCTCCCCGGCACCTCCACCGTCACGCAAGACACCCCCGCATACAGCGAGTTCACCGGCGTGGCCTTCTCACCCGACGGCAGGACGCGGTACGCCGGCATTCGGACGCCGGGGATCATGCCGGCGATCACCGGGCCGTGGAAGCCGCAGAGGCGCGGATGATTAATTCGGTCGCCCGGCCCGCGGTACGCCTCCTAGAGTGATGAACGTCCAGGTGCGAAGGCAGGACCTACTTCCACTCATAATGGGGCGGCCGCGGGTTCGAGTCCCGTCACCGGTACAACGCGCCGGTGTAGCTCAGGGGTTAGAGCACCTACGTCGGTTCCGCCGGCTTCGATCTCTGGACACCCAGAAACCTCATGCACCTCCCGGTGCGCGATCTGATCTCGGGGAGGCGCAGCAAATGGTGGGTGCCCGGTGCGCAGGCAGCGGATACTTCGGGAACTGATGGGGATGAATCTCCCGTGCGGGTTCGAATCCCGTCATCGACCTCGGGTCGGTGTGGCGGAACGGCAGACGCGCCAGTTATGAGCAACCGTCGCCGATTTCGACCTCGGGCACCCTCCTTTTGCTGTGCCTCCCTCCGAAACAATCCTTCCACGCACGAAGTGCTGGCGAATTCGGGGGAATTCATCATGGCGCGATTCAACACGAAGGCCACCAAGGCGCAGCCCACCTCGCGGGTCACCTCGACGGGGCGTGTGCTCCGTACGTACCAGGGCGGCCGCGGCCGTGGGCGGGACGAGCGCTCGGAGCTGTTCCTGCTGTCGATCGCCAACTTCGTCGCGCAGAAGACCTTCTACGAGAGCGGCGAGGACCGGGACGACCGGTTCGCCGCACTCGTACGCCGGCTCGCCGTCACCGACCCCGCCTGGACGGCCGGCCTGCTCGGCTGGCTGCGCGGCGAGGGCAACCTTCGTACGGCCTCCATCGTGGGTGCCGCGGAGTACGTGAAGGCGCGCCTCGACACGGGTGCCACCGACGGCCCCACCAACCGTCAGGTCATCGACTCCGTACTGCGCCGCCCGGACGAGCCCGGCGAGCTGCTCGCCTACTGGACCTCCCGGTACGGCCGCAACGTGCCCAAGCCCGTCAAGCGAGGCATCGCCGACGCGGTGCGCCGTCTGTACCACTCGAAGTCGCTGCTGAAGTACGACACCGCGTCCAGGGGCTACCGCTTCGGCGACATCCTCAACCTCGTGCACGCGGCGCCGGACCCGGACAAGCCGTGGCAGGGCGAGCTGTTCCAGTACGCGCTGGACCGGCGCCACAACCCGGACACGGCCGTCGTCCCCAGGTCGCTGCCCATGCTCGCCGCCCACCGTGACCTGATGGCTCTGCGGCCCGCCAAGCGGCGCAAGGTCGTGACCGGAGCACACGGCGCCGAGCGCCTGGCGGAGGCGGGCATGACCTGGGAAGCGCTGGCAGGCTGGCTGCAGGGACCGATGGACAGGGCGGCCTGGGAGGCGGTCATTCCCTCCATGGGGGCCATGGCATGCGTCCGCAACCTGCGGAACTTCGACGAGGCCGGGGTCAGTGACGAGGTGGCGGCGCGGGTCGCCGCGAAGATCAGCGACCCGGCAGAGGTCGCGCGCTCGCGGCAGTTCCCCTTCCGCTATCTCGCCGCGTACCGGCACGCGCCCTCGCTGCGCTGGTCGTACCCGCTGGAGCAGGCGCTCGGGCACTCGCTGGCCAATGTGCCGGCGCTGGGCGGGCGGACACTCGTCCTCGTCGACCGCTCGGGCTCGATGTTCTACTCCCGGCTGTCCGAGCGCTCGGAACTCAACCGGGCCGACGCGGCGGCGATCTTCGGCTCGGCGCTCGCGCTGCGGGCGGCGGACGCGGATCTCGTCGAGTTCGGCACGTCGAGCAACCGCGTGCCGTTCCGCACGGGCGAGTCGGTGCTGAAGGTTCTGGACCGATTCGGCGACCTCGGTGGCACCGACACGACCGAGGCGGTCCGGCGCCACTACCGGGGGCACGACCGGGTGCTGATCGTCACGGACGAGCAGTACACGCACAGCCGGCACGGCGACCCGACCGAGCAGGTACCGGCGGGCGTACCCGTCTACACCTGGAACCTCGCCGGGTACCGGGCGGGCCACGGACCCTCGGGGACGGGGAACCGGCACACGTTCGGAGGGCTCTCGGACGCGGCGTTCCGGATGGTTCCGTTGCTGGAAGGCGCGAGTGACTCGGACTGGCCATGGGCCGGCTGAGCGGAGTCGAAGCGATGTGAGGTGGGTGTGGCCCGTACTTCGGTGCGGGCCACACCTTTGTGCACGCGCCTGAGCGGCCTCTTGCACGTCACCGAAACTGACATCTAACATTTCAGTTGTGGAAGCGATACGGCCCGTTCCCCGCACCCTGCTCAGGGACCGGGCGTACGAAGCGATCCGGGACGCCATTGTCGCCGGGGAGATCGAACCCGGTGCCGTGGTGCGTGACGCCGAGCTCGCGGAGCGGCTAGGGCTGTCCCGGGCGCCCGTACGCGAGGCGTTCTCGCGGCTCGTCGACGAGGGGCTGCTGGAGAGCAAGCCGCAGAGTTACACCCGGGTGACTCCGGTCGTGGCCACCGAGGTGCGGGACGCGGCGGCTGTGGTCGGGGCCATGCACGAGTTGGCGGTGCGGGTGGCCGTACCCCGGTTGCGGGACGCGGACGTCGACGTCATGCGCGCGGCCAACGAGCGGTTCGCCGCTGCCGTGCGCACGGGTGACGTGGACGCCGCCCTGCACGCCGACGACGAGTTGCACGACGTGCTCGTCCGCGTCAGCGGCAACCGCGCCGCCGCCGCCACCGTCGCCCGCTACACCCCGCTGATCCGCCGCCTGGAACGACGGCGCTTCGGGGAAGGCGGCAACTGCCGTTCGGCCGGGCTGCACGAGCGGCTGATCGAGGCCTGCGCGGCGGGTGACGCGGACGGCGCGGTCCGGGTCACCGCGGAGATCTGGCGGGGCCTGGAGCGGCTCGCCGGCGAAGAGGCCCACTGATACCGGGAGGAAACCCCATGTCCCTTGCCTCGTACGAGCGTTATCCCCTTCTCTTCGGCCCCTCGCCCGTGCATCCCCTGGAGCGGCTCACCGCGCATCTCGGCGGCGCCGCACTCTGGGCCAAGCGCGAGGACTGCAACTCCGGTGTCGCGTACGGCGGCAACAAGACCCGCAAGCTGGAGTACCTCGTCGCCGACGCGCTCGCCCAGGACTGCGACACGCTCGTCTCGATCGGCGGTGTGCAGTCCAACCACACCCGTCAGGTCGCCGCCTGTGCCGCCCGCGCCGGGCTCAGGTGCGTGCTTGTGCAGGAGAGTTGGGTGGAGTGGCCCGACTCCGTCTACGACAAGGTCGGCAACATCCTGATCAGCCGCCTCGCCGGGGCGGATGTGCGGTTGGTGCGCGCAGGGTTCGGCATCGGGTTCAAGGAGAGCTGGGAGCTGGCGCTGCGGGAGGTGGAGGAAGGGGGCGGCAAGCCGTACGCGATCCCGGCGGGCGCCTCCGACCACCCGCTGGGCGGACTCGGGTTCGCCGGTTGGGCGTATGAGGTCGCCGAACAGGAAAGGGAGTTGGGCCTCTTCTTCGACACCGTGGTGGTGTGCTCGGTGACCGGGTCGACCCAGGCCGGCATGGTCGCCGGGTTCGCGGCGCTGGAGGAGGCGGGCGGCCGGTCGCGGCGCGTGCTCGGCATCGACGCGTCGGCGGCGCCCGCCCGGACCAAGGAGCAGATCGCGCGGATCGCCCACACCACCGGCCAACTCATCGGTGTCAAACGTGAGTTGACCCAGGCCGACGTTGAGCTGGACGGGCGCTACCACGCGGGTACGTACGGCATCCCCGACGACACGACCCTGGACGCGATGCGGCTTGCCGCCCGTACGGAGGGGATGGTCACCGATCCCGTGTACGAGGGGAAGTCGATGGCCGGGATGGTCGATCTCGTGTCGCGGGGCGAGATCGGGCGGGACTCCACTGTGCTGTACGCGCACTTGGGCGGGCAGCCTGCGCTGAATGCGTACAGCGCGCTGTTCTAGTCCTTCTGGAGGGCTGGTTCCGGGTTCGGGAAGAGTGGTCGCGGTGCGGTGAAGGCGAGTTCGGCGAAGCGTTCGCCGATGCGGCGGTGGGTGGCCGCGTCCGGGTGGAGCTGGTCGGGCAGGGGCAGTTCGGCGAAGTCGGACTCGCCGTAGAGGGCGCGGCCGTCGAGATGGCGGAGGTTCGGATCGTCCGCCGTCCGCTGCTTCACGATGCGGGACAGCTCCTCCCGGATGACGTTGAGTGTCAGTTTTCCGGCGGCGCGCTCGGCCGGGTCGCCCATGGGCTGGAAGCGCAGTTCACCCGTGCCGATCGTGGTGAGGTCCAGGGCGGTGGGGCCGGGGGTGTCCTCGTGTATGGGGCAGTAGAGCGGGGAGACGACCAGTAGTGGTGTGGTCGGGTGACCCTCACGGATGGTGTCGAGGAAGCCGTGGACCGCGGGGCCGAACGCACGCAGGCGCATCAGATCAGTGTTGACCAGATTGATGCCGATCTTGACGCTGATCAGGTCGGCGGGGGTGTCGCGCATCGCGCGGGCGGTGAACGGGTCGAGCAGCGCGCTGCCGGCCAGGCCCAGGTTGATCAGTTCCACGCCGCCGAGGGCGGCGGCGAGGGCGGGCCAGATGGCGGTGGGGCTCGCCGCGTCCGAGCCGTGGCTGATCGAACTGCCGTGGTGCAGCCAGACCTTGCGGCCCTCATCGCCTGCGGTTACGGGTTCGACGGGGGCGTTGCCGCGCAGCGCCACGAGCTCGGTGGTCTCGTTGTGGGGCAGCCAGATCTCGATGTTCTTCATGCGGTCCGGCAGACCGTCGAAGCGGAGGGTGCCCGGCGCACCGGGTTCGTGCGTCGCGGTTCCGGCGGTCATGTCGACGGTCAGGGTGTTGCCGCCGCCCCTCACGCTGGACTGAGCGGCCGGCCGGCCGTCGACGAGCAGGTCGTACACGCCGTCGGGGCGGGGTGGGGCACCCGCGTAGACCCGCTTGGTGGGCAGCGTGTCCAGCTCGACGGAGGTCGCCCGGGTGCGGAAGACCAGCCGTACGCCGGAGGGTTGGGCTTCCGCCGCGACGAGCTGTGGGTCTGTGTTCTGGGCGCGGGCCCGGGCGGGTAGGCGGTGGGGGAGTACACCGTGGGGGGTGTGCTCCAGGTCCAGGGCGCCGCGTATGAGGTCTGCGGTGATGGGTGTGGTGATCCAGTCGTGCTCGGTGTGCATGTCGGTCCTCTCGGTCCTCGGCCCTCTCTGTCCTCGCCGGGTCGTCAGAGGGCGGACGGGGCGGGCCAGTTGCGCAGCAGGGCGTCGAGGGCGTCCAGGGTCCGGGTCCAGGTTTCCTCGGTGTCGGGGGCGCTGTGGCTGAAGCCGCCTGCCGTCTCCAGGCTGACGTAGCCGTGGAAGACGCTGCCGAGAAGGCGGACCGCGTGGGTCTGGTCGGGTTCCGTCAGGTCGTAGCCGCGCAGGATCGCCCGCGTCATCCGGGCGTGCCGGACGCCCGCACTGGCGGCCGCTGTCTCGGGGTCGAGCCTCATCCGGGTGGCGGCGGCGCGGCCCGGATGCTCCCGGCCGTAGTCCCGGTAGACGTTCGCGAAGGCGGTCAGAGCGTCCTTGCCGGCCCGGCCTGCCACGGCGTCGGCGGCACGGTCGGCGAGTTCCTCCAGGGCGAGGAGGGCGATCCTGGTCCTGAGGTCCTGGGTGTTCTTCACGTGCGAGTACAGACTCGCGACCTTGACGTCGAAACGCCGGGCGAGCTCCGATGCGGTCACCTGGTCGAAGCCGACCTCGTCGGCGAGGTCCGCTCCGGCTCTGGTCAGGCGTTCCGTGGTCAGTCCTGCGCGTGCCATGACCTTCCCTCCTGCCCGACCTGTGGGATTTGTGGGACCTATTTTACTGAATCGATTATGCGTTTGCCTAAAGTGTTTAGGCAAATTAGCCTGCCGTCATGGAGCCGCTGACCGAGCAAGAGATCCGTGCCGCGTTCGTGAACTGCAGCAAGGGGGAGGCGCAGCGCCTGTCCGTCCCGCGTGACCTGGCCGACCGGCCCTGGGAGGACCTGGACTTCTTCGGCTGGCGAGATCCGCAGGCCCCCGGCCGCGCCTACCTCGTCGCGGAGCTGGACGGCCGTCCGACCGCCCTCGCCCTGCGCAGCTCCGAGCCCGCCTTCGGGCGGACGCGGCGCAGCATGTGCTCGATGTGCCTGACGTCCCACACCGGCGGGGTGTCCCTGATGGTCGCGCCGAGGGCGGGGAAGGCCGGGAAGCAGGGCAACTCGGTGGGGGCGTACTTATGCGGCGACCTCTGCTGCTCGCTGTATGTGCGGGGCAGGAAGGACGCGGGCGCCGGAGCGCGGCTCCACGAGACGATCACTCTGGAGGAGAAGGTCCGGCGGACCGTGGGGAACGTCGCCGCGTTCATCGCCAAGGTGACGGCTTGACGCGATGACGGGGGTGGCGAGACAGGGCCCCACGGCCCGCTTCGGTGCGTGGTGGTGAGCGGTGTGGCCGTTACAGCGACTGGGCTGCCGGCTTCACCATTCCCCTGACCGTGCGGGACTTGACGAAGTCGCCGATCGCCGTCATCTCCCACTCGCCCGAGAACTGCTTGATCATCTTCGCCATCATCACGCCCGTCTGCGGTTCGGCGCTGGTCAGGTCGAAGCGGACCAGTTCCTCGCCCGTCGCGGCGTCCAGGAGGCGGCAGTAGGCCTTCGCCACCTCGGTGAACTTCTGGCCGGAGAAGGAGTTGACCGTGAAGACCAGACCGGTGACCTCCTGGGGGAGGCGGCCCAGGTCGACCACGATGACCTCGTCGTCTCCCCCGCCCTCGCCCGTGAGGTTGTCGCCCGAGTGCTTGATCGCGCCGTTCACGATGGACAGCTTGCCGAAGTAGCAGCTGTCGATGTGGTTGCGCTGCGGGCCGTACGCGATGACCGACGCGTCCAGGTCGATGTCCTTGCCCCGGTACGCCGGCTCCCAGCCGAGGCCCATCTTGACCTGGGAGAGGAGAGGCTGGCCGCCCTTGACCAGGGAGACGGTCTGGTTCTTCTGGAGGCTTACACGGCCCTTGTCGAGGTTGATCTTGCCGGCGCCCGGGGCCGGGGCCGGGGGTGCGGCGGGCGCGGGCGGAGGGGTGACCGAGGCGATCGGGGCGGGCGGTGCCATCGGGGGCGCCGGGGGCTGGACCGGGGTCGGCTGCGCGGCCGGTGCCGGGGCCGGTTCCTCCACGCTCACGCCGAAGTCCGTGGCGATGCCGGACAGGCCGTTCGCGTACCCCTGGCCCACCGCGCGGGCCTTCCAGGCACCGTTGCGGAGGTAGATCTCGACGATCACCAGTGCCGTTTCCGTGCCGAGTTGCGGGGGTGTGAACGTGGCCAGTACGGCGCTGTCGTTCGCGTTGCGGATCGTGGCCGTCGGCTCGATGCCCTGGAAGCTCTGGCCCGCGGCGTCCGGGCTCGCCGTGACGACGATCTTCTCGATGCCCGGGGGGAGCGCTGCGGTGTCGACCGTGATCGAGTCGGGAGTGGTGCCGCCGCCCGAGCGGTACGTCACGCCGGGGCCGGTCGGCTGGTTGTAGAAGATGAAATCGTCGTCGGAGCGCACCTTGCCGTCGGCGGTGAGCAGCAGGCCCGATACGTCGAGCCGCACCGGTGCGGCGACGTCCACCGTCACGCGTGTGGTGGAGAGAGGGATGTTCGAGCCGGGGGTCATAGCTGTCATGACCGGTGAACGACCGGGCCCGTTTTGCCGTTCCCTTACTCGGCGGCCGATTGGGGGAAGCGTGGGGTGGGGGTGCGGGTGCTTTCTCGCCCCCGCCGCCCTTACCCGGCCCATCCCCTGGGGGCTGCGCCCCCAGACCCCCCTTACGGCCCTGAACGGGCCTTGTCCTCAAACGCCGGACGGGCTGGGGTGCGGGCCGGTGCTTGAGGGTGCCGGATGGGCTGGGGGGTGTGGGCCGGTGGTCTGGGGGTGCCGGACGGGCTGGGGGTTGGGGGTGTCGGAGAGGCTGGGGGTCTGGGGCTGGGCTGTAACAGTGGTGGGGGTGGGTGGGAAAGAGGGGCGGGCTGTGCGGGCCTTGTCTTCGGTCGCTGGGTGCGCTGAGATGCCTCGGCCCGCGCTGGACAGATGCGGCGAACGGGTGGGTGGGAAGCGCGGCCTGGGCCGAACCGGCGTTGCCCCGCAGGTGCCGGACGGACAGAGACGCCCTACGGCACCACCACTGTCTTCCGTCCCACCCCCGACGCGAACTGTTCCAGTGCCTGCGGATAACTCCCCAGCGGCAGGCGGTCGCTGATGAACACCTCCGGGTCCAGAACTCCCGCCGCGAACAACTCGGCCGCCCGCTCGAAGCTGTGCAGCACCGCCATCGACCCCGTGATGGTGATCTCCTGGTTGTAGACGCGGTACGGGTCGATCGTGACCCGGGTCGCGTAGTCCGCGACGCCGAACTGGAGGAACGTGCCCGCCTTCGCGACCCGGTCCAGGCCGTCCTGGATCGCCGCCGCGTTGCCCGTCGCGTCCACCACCACGTCCCAGCCCTGCGGACGGTCCAGCTCGTCCGCGTTCGTCGCCGACCCCGTCACCCCGAGCAGCTGGGCCGTCGACAGGCGCTGGGCGTTGATGTCGACCACGTCGACGCTCGCCGCGCCCGTCCGTTTGGCCAGCTCCAGCATCATCAGGCCCATCGTTCCCGAGCCGTAGATCAGAACGTGCGCGCCGAGGCGGGTGCGCAGGACGTCGTACCCCCGTACCGCGCACGACAGTGGTTCCACCAGCGCCGCGTCCTGGGTGCGGATGTGCTCGGGCAGACGTACGCAGTTCGCGACCGGCGCCACCGCGTACTCCGCCGCGCCGCCCGCCGTCGTCACGCCGATCGCCGCCCAGCGTTCGCAGAGGTTGTTGTGGCCCGTGCGGCAGTATCGGCACTCGTGGCAGTAGAGGGAGGGGTCCACGGCCACGCGGTCGCCGACCGACAGTTCCGTGACCGCTGTACCCACGCCCACCACCTCCCCCGCGAACTCGTGCCCCGGCACGATCGGCAGCGTGGGGGCGAACTCGCCCTGGAGGATGTGCAGGTCGGTGCCGCACAGGCCGCAGGCCGCGACCTCGACGACGACCTCGCGGGGGCCCGGTGTCGGGTCCGGGACCTCCAGGACCACGGCCTTGCCGACGGACTCGATGACGGCTGCCTTCACTTCACGGCTCCCAGTGACAGGCCCTGGACCAGTTTGTCCTGGGCGGCGAACCCCGCGGCGAGCACCGGCAGGGAGATGACCAGCGACGCGGCGCACACCTTCGCCAGGAACAGGCCCTGGCTGGTGATGAAGCCGGTCAGGAAGACGGGGGCCGTCTCCGCGACCACGCCCGTCAGCACCCGTGCGAACAGCAGCTCGTTCCAGCTGAAGATGAAGCAGATCAGAGCCGTCGCGGCTATGCCGGGGAGGGCTATCGGGGCCACCACCCGGGTGAGGACCGTGGACAGCCTCGCTCCGTCCACCCTTGCCGCCTCGATGATCGCCACCGGGACCTCGGAGAGGAAGGACTGCATCATCCACACCGCGATCGGCAGGTTCATGGACGTGTAGAGGATGACCAGCAGCCAGATGTTGTCCAGCATGTGCGTGTTCTTCGCGAACAGGTAGATCGGGAGCAGGCCCGCCACCACCGGCAGCATCTTCGTCGACAGGAAGAAGAACATGACGTCCCTCCATTTCCTCACCGGGCGGATCGAGAGGGCGTATGCGGCCGGGAGCGCCAGGAACAGGACGCACATCGTCGACACCACCGACGCCACCGTCGAGTTGACCAGGGACGGCCAGGGGCTCGCGCCGCCTCCGGTGCCGAAGAACTCGCGGTAGCCGTCAAGGGTCAGCGCGGCGCCGAAGGACGGGGGGTTGGTCGCCGCGTCCTCCTCCGAGTGGAAGGACGTCAGGGCCATCCACGCGATCGGGAGGAAGAAGAGGATGCCCGCCAGCCAGGCCAGCATCCCCAGGCCCGCTCCTCGCGCGCGGCGGGGACGTACACGTACTGGCGTGGCGCTCATGCTCGGGACGCCTCCTCACGGAACAGGGACGAGACCACGCGCAGGGCGAAGGTCGCGATGATGATCGAGCCGATGACCACCAGGACTCCGGCCGCGGAGGCCAGGCCGTTCTCATGGGCCTGGTAGAAGCTCTGGTAGACGGTGTAGGGGAGGTTCGCCGTGCCCAGGCCGCCCGACGTGATCGTGAAGACCGCGTCGAAGTTCTGGACGATGTAGATCGAACCCAGCAGCGCACCAAGTTCCAGGTAGCGGCGCAGGTGAGGGAGGGTCAGGTGGCGGAAGATCTGCCAGTCGCTCGCGCCGTCGACCTTCGCCGCCTCTGTCTGCTGCTGGTCGCGGCTCTGCAGGCCCGCCAGCAGGATCAGCATCATGAACGGCGTCCACTGCCAGACCAGCGAGGCCTCCACCGCGAGCAGCGGGGTGTTCGAGATCCAGTCCGGCTGGGGGCCTCCCACGTACTGCAACAGGCCGTTGAACAGGCCGTATTCGGGGTTGTAGAGCACGTGCTTCCACAGGAGGGCCGCCGCCACGGGGACCACCAGGAAGGGTGCGATGAGGAGGGTGCGGACGATGCCCCTGCCGCGGAACCTGCGGTCCAGGAGGAGGGCCAGGCCCAGGCCCAGGATCAGGCTGGCCAGGACCACCGCCGCGGTGAGCAGGACCGTCGTCCACACCGACTGGCGCAGGTCCGTGTCGGTCAGGACCTCCGTGTAGTTGGCGAAGCCCGTGAACCGGCGGGTGTTCGGGTAGAGCGAGTTCCAGTCGAAGAACGAGATCACCAGGGTGGCCACGAACGGGAGTTGGGTCACGGCGATCATGAAGATCAGGGCGGGGAGCAGCGGGGCCCGGGTGGCCCAGGCGCGCAGTCGGCCCGAGGGGCGTTTCGGGGCGCGTACGGCTGGTGCGGCGGCTGTCGGGGCTGTGGTGGTCGCGGTCATCGTCCCTCGTACTCCTCGGAGATCTCCTCGGCCAGCTTCTGGGACTTCTTCAGGGCCGAGTCGACGGACTGGCGTCCGGCGATGGCCGCGCTGATCTCCTGCGAGACCCTGGTGCCGAGATCGGTGAACTCGGGGATGCCCACGAACTGGATGCCGGGTGCCGGGCGGGGCTGTACTCCGGGGTCGTTGGGACGGGCGCCTTCGATGGCCTCCCTCGTCATCTCCTGGAAGGCGGCGGCCTCCTGACGGTATTCCGCGTTCTCGTACGTCGACGCGCGCTTGCCCGCCGGGACGTTGGACCAGCCGATCTCGTCGCCGACCAACTGCTCGTACTCCTTGCTGGACGCCCAGGACACGAACTTCCAGGCGTCGTCGGCGTTGCGGGAGGCCTTCTGGATGCCCCAGGCCCAGGTGTAGAGCCAGCCGGAGGACTCCGTCTTCTCGACGGGGGCCGGTACGTAGCCGATCTTGCCCTTGACCGGGGAGTTCGCCGATTCCAGGGAGCCGGCCGCGGACGTCGCGTCGTACCACATGGCGACCTTGCCCTGGGTCATGTTGTTGAGGCACTCGGCGAAGCCGGACTGGGGGGCGCCGGACTCGCCGTGCTCGCGGACCAGATCGACGTAGAAGTTCACCGCCTGCTTCCACTCGGGGGAGTCGAGCCTCGCCTTCCAGTTCTGGTCGAACCAGGTGCCGCCGAAGGTGTTCACCACTGTGGTGAGCGGTGCCATGACCTCGCCCCAGCCCGGCAGTCCGCGCAGGCAGATGCCCTTCATGCCGGACTCGGCGCCGTCGGTCTTCGCCGCGAGGTCGGCGACCTGGGTCCAGGTGGGGTGCGGGGGCATGGTGAGGCCCTTCGCCTCGAACACGTCCTTGCGGTACATCAGGAAGGACGACTCGCCGTAGAAGGGCTGGCCGTACAGCTTTCCGTCGTCCCCGGTGAGGGACTGGCGCATCGGGGTGAGGACGTCCTGTTCGTCGTACGCGCTGTCCTTGGCGACGTACGTGTTCATCTCGTGCAACCAGCCGTTGCGGGCGTAGATCGGTATCTCGTAGTTGGAGAGGGTCGCCACGTCGTACTGGCCCGCCTGGTTGGCGAAGTCCTGGCTGATCTTGTCGCGGACGTCGTTCTCGGGCAGGACGGTGAAGTTGACCTTGATGCCGGTCTCTTCGGTGAAGTGGGCGGCGGTGAGTTTCTGCAACTTCGTCATCTGCGGGTTGTTCACCATCAGGACGTTGACGGCGTCGCCGCCGGAACCGGACCCGCCCGCCCCGGCCCAGCAGCCGGAGAGCAGCGTCCCTGCGGCGGCCAGGGCGAGTGTGGCTCGCGGCCTCCGTCGGCTCGGGGTTCGCATGGATCGCTCCTGGAGGTATGGGGGCACAAAGGGCGCCCTTGGGGGTGGGGGTGCCCTCGCGGGGTGTCCTTGAAGGGGGAGGGAGATGGGTGCGTCGGGGTTTCGGACTCGGCTCAGACTCGGATGACCTGCGGGCCTTGGAGGGAATAGCGGTGTGCCTCCGCCGTGGGCAGCAGTGTGCTCGTGACGATCGTGTCCAGGTCGCCGATGCCGGCGAACCGGCAGAAACTGACCGCCCCGAACTTGGTGTGCACGCCCGCGAACACCGTGCGCCGCGAGGCCCGGATCGCCTGCGCCTTGACCTCGCTGACCGCGGGGTCGGGGGTGGTCAGGCCGTGCTCGCGGGAGATGCCGTTGGCGCCGATGTAGGCCAGGTCGATGACGAAGCCGGCCAGCATCTTCGTCGTCCAGTGGTCGACCGTCGCGAGGGTGCCGGGGCGGACCCTGCCGCCGAGCAGCAGGACCGAGGTGTTCTCGGCCTCGGCGAGTGCGCCCGCGACGGGCAGGGACGCGGTGACCACCGTCAGTGGCCGGTCCCCGGGCAGTGCCTCGGCGATGAGCTGCGGGGTGAACCCCTCGTCGACGAAGACCGTTTCGGCGTCCCCGAGCAGTTCGGCCGCCGCTGCGGCGATCCGGCGCTTCTCGGGCACATGGCTGGTGGCGCGGAAGGCGAGGGTCGTCTCGAAACCGGCGCTCTCCACGGGGTAGGCGCCACCGTGCGTACGGCGGACCAGGCCGTGGTCCTCCAGGGCGCGCAGATCGCGCCGTACGGTCTCCTTGGCCACGCCCAGGTCGGCGGCGAGCGTGGTCACGTCGACCGAGCCGGTGGCACGGGCGGTGCGCACGATCTCCCGCTGGCGTTCTTCAGCCGTCCTGCTGTGCATGGCCGACACCTGCCTCCGCCGCTCGCCTGCCCGTTCGGGCCCATGGGGGAAGTTCTACAGCCGGTGTGCGGTACGGACCAGGTCTGTCGCAGGCCCCATGCTGCCCGTGTGTGCCCGTTCGCGGCGCGGAGTGTCCGCCTCGGACCTGCGTCGCTGTGGATCGGCGCGAGGGACCGGGCGCGGGCGGCGCCCGAGTGAGACGGCGGGCGGGCCCGTTCGGTGCCCGCCCTCCCTCTCGATGCTCTCGCGCGGGTGTCAGTGCGGCCAGATCGGCGGGTCGCTCACGAAGTGGCCGCCCAGGTGGGCGTGGCCCGTGTTCTGCGGGTCGAGGTCGCCATGTTCGGCGATCAGCTTCTCGGCGTACGGCTCGGAGTCGTCCCGCGGTGCGTAGCCGAGCGCCCGCGCGGTGCTCAGGTCCCACCACAGGCGCGTGTTGGCGGACGAGCCGTAGACGACGGTGTGGCCGACGTCCTCGGCGGTCAGGGCCGCGTGGAAGAGGCGGGCGCCGTCGGCGGGGCTCATCCACAGGGACAGCATGCGCACACTGGTCGGCTCGGGGAAGCAGGAGCCGATGCGGACGGAGACGGTCTCCAGGGCGTGTTTGTCCCAGTAGAGCTGGGCCAGGTCCTCGCCGAAGGACTTGGAGAGGCCGTAGAAGGTGTCCGGGCGGTGCGGGGTGTCGACCGGGATCAGGGGATCGGCGCCCTGGGGGCGGGGTGTGAAGCCCACCGCGTGGTTCGAGGAGGCGAAGACGACACGCCCGACGCCCTCCTCGCGCGCGGCCTCGTACAGGTTGTACGTGCCCTCGATGTTCGCCTTGAGGATTTTCTCGAAGGAGGATTCCAGCGAGATGCCCGCGAGGTGGATGATCGCGTCGACGCCCCGTACGGCCTCGCGCAGCGCCGCCCTGTCGGTGAGGTCCGCGGTGATCGCGTCCGGTTCGCCCTCGATGGGGAGCAGGTCGAACAGGCGCAGGTCGTAGCCGTATGACGGGAGCAGGTCCCGCATCAGGGTGCCGAGTCCGCCGGCGGCGCCGGTGAGCAGAACGGTGCGGGGAGCGGGCATCCTCGGGTCTCCTTGGGGCTCCTGGAGGGGTCTCCTGGATGTGACAGCCCTATGTGATGGCCCTATGCGTGCACGGCATTCACATCCGTGGACACGCTATGGAGGGGTGGCCGGTGTCGTCAAGTGTGGCGCAGAGCTGTGGATTCCGCCCCCGATCGGGTCCTGGTCGGGTGTCGGTCGGCTTGACCCGTCCCGCAGTGGGCCCTTAGCGTGCATGTGTTCAGAAATGTAGACGTGGATCAGAAGCGTGCACGAATGCATGCCCCAGGGAGAGCCCGTGACGCCAGCCCCCCTCGCCACCCGACTCACCGTCCCGAGCGGTCCGCTGTTCTTCCCCGTCACCGCGTACGGCCCCGACGGCTCGCTCGACCTCGACGTCTACCGCGCGCATGTGCGCCGGGGCGTGGAGGCGGGGGCCGCGGCCGTCTTCGCGTGCTGCGGCACCGGGGAGTTCCACGCGCTGACGCCCGAGGAGTTCCAGGACTGCGTACGGGCGGCGGTGGAGGAGACGGCCGGGCGCGTGCCCGTGGTCGCGGGCGCCGGATACGGCACCGCGCTGGCCGTGCGCTACGCGCGTCTCGCGGAGGAGGCGGGGGCCGACGGACTGCTCGCCATGCCGCCGTATCTGGTCGTGGCCGGGCAGGAGGGACTGCTGCGCCACTACCGGGAACTGGCCGCGGCCACCACCCTGCCGGTCATCGTCTACCAGCGTGACAACGCCGTGTTCACGCCCGGGACCGTCGTCGGTCTTGCGCGTGCCGAGGGGATCATCGGGCTCAAGGACGGACTCGGCGACCTGGACCTGATGCAGCGGATCGTGAGCGCCGTACGCACGGAAGTGCCCGGCGACTTCCTGTACTTCAACGGGTTGCCGACCGCGGAACTGACCGGACTCGCCTACAAGGGCATCGGCGTCACCCTCTACTCGTCGGCCGTCTTCTGCTTCGCGCCCGAGATCGCGCTCGCCTTCCACAAGGCGCTCAACACCGGCGACGACGAGACCGTGAACCGGCTGGTGGACGGCTTCTACCGGCCGTTCGTCGAACTGCGGGCGCAGGGACGCGGTTACGCCGTCGCGCTCGTCAAGGCCGGTGTGCGACAGACCGGACTAGACGTCGGGGAGGTCCGGCCACCGCTGCACGAGCCGAGCGAGGATCATGTGAAGCAGCTCGCGCGGCTCGTGGAGCGCGGTCACGCGCTGCTCGGGGCCGAGGCTGCTGTCGATTCCGAGACCGATGGTGATTCCGAGTTCGAGGAGAACGTGTGAAGGCGTCCGCATTCGTCTACCCCTGGGACGTCAACGGCGACCCCGACGCCGCCCGGCGGATCGCCGCACTCGGCGTGGAACAGGTGACCCTCGCCTCCGCGTACCACTCCACGCGCGCGTTGACCCCCCGCCACCCGCGCCACCGCATCGTCACCGCCGGGCACGCGGCCGTGCTGTACCCCACGGACGAGCGCTGGGCGGGCCGCGGACTGCGGCCGTACACGGCGGGGGCGTGGGCCCCCGGGGACGCGTACGGCGAGGCCGCCGCCGCCCTCACCGAGGCGGGCCTGGACGTGCACACCTGGGTCGTCCTCGCGCACAACTCCCGCCTGGGAGCCGACCATCCGGACACCTCCGTGGTCAACGCCTACGGCGACCACTACCCGTGGGCCCCCTGTATCGCGCAGCCCGCCACGCGCGCGTACCTCGTCGATCTCGCCGCCGAGGCGGCCGTACGGCCCGGAGCGCGCGGTACGGAACTGGAGTCCCTCGGCTGGTACGGACTCACGCATCTGCACGCCCACGACAAGACCGGCGCCATCGCGCTCGGCGACGCCGGCCAGTATCTGATGGCACTCTGCTTCTGCCCGTCCTGCCGGGCGGGGTACGGCGGCCAGGGCCTCGATCCCGACGAGCTGGCGGCGGCCGTACGCGCCGCGCTGGAACCGCTTTGGCGCGGCGAGCAGGATCACGGGGGGTGGGTGGGGGTCGAGAAGGCCCTCGGCGACGAGAAGGCGGCCCTCACGCGCGCGTGGCGCGAGGAAACGGCACGCACGCTCCAGGAGGCGGCCGTCACGGCGGTCCGGGACGCGGCTCCGGACGGATTCCAGGTGATGCTGCACGCCGACCCCGTCTCGTACCACGTCGGCGCCAACCCGGGCGTGGACCCCGCGCACATCCTGTCCGTCGCGGACGGTGTGGTGGTGCCGTGCACGGGCGGAGCGGGCCTGCTGACACCGTTCGCGGAGGTGGACCGGCCGGGCGCTGTCCTGGCCGCCAACTTCGTGGTGGTCTCCGGGATGGGTGGCAGGCCCGGCACCCTCGCGGCGGACGCGGAGCGCGCGGCCGGGCTCGGGGCCACCGAACTGCGGCTCTATCATGCCGGGTTGGCGTCGGACGGCGACCTGGATGCGGTACGGGACGCGCTCGCCCGGCGCTGAAACAGGGGGACCGCGGTCAGCAGCAGAGCGAGGGCGCAGGCCACCAGAAGCACCTGATGGTGGACGAGTTGGACCAGAGCCGCGCCCACCGCCAGACCGATCGCCGTGGGCGCGAACATCAGGGTGTTGGCGGTCGCGGCGGTACGGCTCAGCAGTTCCTCCGGGGGTCTCCCGCTGTACCGCGGTGAGGCCCGCGATCAGGACGCACGGCAGGCCCAGCCCGACGGCCGTGCTGGAGCCGAGGACCGCGAGGGCGGCCGGGACCACCCACAGGGCCGTGGCGGCGCCGGTCAGGGCGGTCCCGTACGCGGCGAACCCGTACTCCCCGAAGCGGCGCAGAAGTGGACCCGGGGCCACGCCGGCGGAGGGACCGCCGCCTGATCGGGAGCGTACGACGGCCCCTGCCTGCGCGGCCTTCCATTCCCCGTACGTCCGCCCGCACCGCCCCGTACGCTCCCCGCATGCCCCTGAGCCTCACCGTCCTCGGCACCGCCTCTCCGCATCCGGCGCCGGGACGCCCCTGCTCCGGCTATCTGGTGCGCGGCGGGGGCGCCGAGGTGTGGGTGGACGCCGGGCCCGGCACCTTCGCGGAGTTGCAGAGGCACACCGATCCCGCACGGCTCACCGCGATCTGGATCTCCCATCTCCACGCCGACCACTTCGCCGATCTGCTCGCCGCCGTCTACGGGTTCGCGTACGGCGGGCTCACCCCGCCCGCGCCGATTCCCGTCTACGCGCCGCGCGGGTGCGCGCGCCGGCTCGCGGGGTTCTTCGGGCAGCCCAACCTCGGCTTCCTGAGCGGAATCCTCGACTTCAGGCCGCTGCACGACGGCCACACCGTCCGGCACTGGAACCTGCGCCTCACGACCATCGCCGTCTCCCATGGCATGGAGGCGTACGGGCTGCGCGCCGAGTCGCAGGGGAAGGTCTTCGCGTACTCCGGGGACACCGGACCCTGTGACGCGCTCGCCGGACTCGCCAGGGGCGCCGACCTGTTCCTGTGCGAGGCCGACATCGACCGGAATGGCGAAGGCGAACAGGTGCATCTGACGCCGGAGGACGCCGGGGCGTACGCCAGGGGGGCCGGCTCGCTGCTCATCACCCACGTCGGGCCCGCACTCACCGTCGACGCGGCCACCGACCGCGCCGCCGCTGTCTTCGGCGGGCCCACAGACAGCGCGTACGAAGGCACCACGAAGATCATCTGACCCACGGGGTGACCCCTGCCCCTCGTGCGTCATCTCCACTTCTTTTGTCAGAAGCGTTGACGAAACACGGAGCGTCTCCCTACCTTCAAGCCGTCGTACTTCGTACGTCATATATGAGACGCGATATGTGAGATCCGATACGCGAGACATGGTCCGGTGGATCAGGTCCGTCAAGATCCGAGAGGCACGCATGACCTCTGTGCCCACGCCGATCCCGTCCCGCACGCAGTTCGTGCTGGAGGGGATCAAACACCGCATCCTCACCGGGCAGTTGACGCCGGGTCAGGCTCTGGTCGAGACCGAGCTCGCCGCACAGTTCGGGGTGTCGAAGACCCCGGTGCGCGAGGCGCTCAAGACGCTGGCCGGCACCGGGCTCGTCGTGATGAACCAGTACAAGGGCGTCACGGTGCGCATGGTGGACGCGGACATGGCGCGAGAGGTCTACGACGTACGGCTGCTGCTGGAGCCGGAGGCGCTCAAGCGCTCCGTGCGCCGAGGAGCTTCGCTCGACGCCGCTCGGGAGGCGCTGACCAGCGCCGACGAGGCCACCGACACCGCCGAACGCTCCCTGGCCAACCGGGAGTTCCACCGCTCCCTCTACGTCCGGTGCGGCAATCCGCTGCTCGGCCGGATGCTCGACGAGGTGCGCGACCAGGCCGCCCTGGTCTCCGCCGTCGCCTGGGCCGCCAACCCCTCCTGGGAGCGGGAGGCGGACGAGCACCGGGAGATCCTGCGGCTCGCCCTCGGTGGTGACGCCGACGGTGCGGCGCGCGCCCTGCATGCCCATATCGAGTCGTTCGTGCACCGGGCTTTCCCCGCAGGGGAGTCCGAGCTCCAGGGAGAGGACGGTCAGGAATGAGCGGCGTGGCGTTCGAGACCCAACGGACGGCCCTGGCCGACGTGGTGGCGATCCCGGTGACCCCGTTCGCCGGGGACGGCACCGTCGACCAGCCCGCCCACCGGGCCCTGCTGCGCCGGCTGCTCGACGGAGGCATCAGCACCCTCACGCCGAACGGCAACACGGGCGAGTTCTACGCACTCACCCCCGAAGAGCGGCGCCTTGTCACCGAGTTGACCGTCGACGAGGTCGGCGAGCGGGCCGTGATCCTCGTCGGCGTCGGACACGACGTACCGACCGCCGTCGACGCAGCCCGGCACGCCCGGGACATCGGGGCGGCGATGGTGATGGTCCATCAGCCCATTCACCCGTACGTCTCGGAGGGCGGCTGGGTCGACTACCACCGGGCCATCGCCGAGGCCGTTCCGGAGTTGGGCGTCGTTCCGTACATCCGCAACTCCTCGCTGAGCGGCCTGCGCCTCGCCGAACTCGCCGACGTCTGCCCGAACGTCATCGGCGTGAAGTACGCGGTTCCCGACGCCGCCCGGTTCGCCGCCTTCGCACGGGACGCCGGACTCGAACGCTTCGTCTGGGTGGCCGGGCTCGCCGAGCCCTACGCGCCCTCCTACTTCTCGGCCGGTGCCACCGGCTTCACCTCGGGGCTGGTGAACGTCGCCCCGGCCGTCTCGATGAACATGATCGAAGCGCTTCGATCGGGCGACTACCCGGCCGCCATGAAGGTCTGGGAGCAGATCCGCCGCTTCGAGGAGCTGCGCGCCGCAGGCGCCTCCGCGAACAACGTGACCGTCGTCAAGGAGGCACTCGCCTCCCTCGGTCTGTGCCGCCGCGACGTCCGCCCGCCGAGCCGCGCGCTGCCCGAGGACGAACGCGCCGAGGTCGCCGCGATAGCCGCCGGGTGGTCCATATGAAGCCCGCCCAGGCACGAAAGGCGCCGGAGGAGCTCAGAAGCCATCAGTGGTACGGCGCCGAGGGACTGCGTTCCTTCAGCCACCGGGCCCGCACCCGCCAGCTCGGCTACCTCCCCGAGGAGCACCTCGGCAAGCCCGTCATCGCGATCCTCAACACCTGGTCGGACATCAACCCCTGTCATGTGCACCTCCGCGACCGGGCGCAGGCGGTGAAGCGGGGAGTGTGGCAGGCGGGCGGATTCCCTCTGGAGTTCCCGGTGTCGACCCTGAGCGAGACCTTCCAGAAGCCGACCCCGATGCTCTACCGCAACCTCCTCGCCATGGAGACGGAGGAGCTGCTGCGCTCGTACCCGGTCGACGGGGCCGTCCTGATGGGCGGCTGCGACAAGTCCACGCCCGCCCTGCTCATGGGCGCCGCGTCCGTCGATCTGCCCGCCGTCTTCGTGCCCGCCGGGCCCATGTTGCCGGGGCACTGGCGCAACGAGGTCCTCGGCTCCGGCACCGACATGTGGAAGTACTGGGACGACAAGCGCGCCGGGCTCATCGGCGACTGCGAGATGACGGAACTGGAGAGCGGGCTCGCCCGTTCGCCCGGGCACTGCATGACCATGGGTACGGCGTCCACGCTCACCGCCGCCGCCGAGGCGCTCGGCGTGACCGTGCCGGGGGCTTCCAGCATCCCCGCCGTCGACTCAGGGCACGACCGGATGGCCGCCGCGTCCGGCCTGAGGATCGTCGAACTGGTCTACCAGGACCGGAAGTTGAGCGACATCCTCACCGCCGACGCCTTCACCGACGCGGTCACGACCGTCCTCGGTCTCGGCGGCTCCACCAACGCCGTGATCCATCTGATCGCCATGGCGGGCCGGGCCGGCGTCCGGCTCACCCTGGACGACTTCGACCGCATCGCGCGGACCGTGCCCGTACTCGCCAACGTGCGGCCCGGTGGACAGACGTACCTCATGGAGGACTTCCACTTCGCCGGCGGCCTGCCCGGATTCCTCTCCCGGATCACCGACCTGCTGCATCTGGACCGGCCGACGGTCTCCCACGACAGCATGCGCGAGCAGCTCGACGGCGCCCAGGTGCACAACGACGACGTCATCCGCCCGCGCGACAAGCCGGTCGCGAGCGAGGGCGGGGTCGCCGTCCTGCGCGGCAACCTCTGTCCGGACGGCGCGGTCATCAAGCACATATCCGCCGAGCCGCGCCTGCTCCGGCACACCGGCCGCGCGGTCGTCTTCGACGACTACCGGACGATGCAACGCACCATCAACGACCCGGAGCTGGACATCACCGCCGACACGGTCCTGGTGCTGCGCGGCTCCGGACCCAAAGGCGGCCCGGGCATGCCCGAGTACGGGATGCTGCCCATCCCCGACCACCTGCTCAAGCAGGGCGTACGGGACATGGTGCGGATCTCCGACGCCCGGATGAGCGGGACCAGTTACGGCGCGTGCGTGCTGCACGTGGCACCCGAGTCGCATGTCGGCGGGCCGCTCGCACTCGTCCGCACCGGCGACTCCATCACCCTCGATGTCGAGGGACGGTCACTGCAACTCAACGTGGACGACGATGAGTTGGCGCGCAGGCGGGCGGAGTGGACGCCGCCGGCCGAACGGTACGAGCGCGGGTACGGCGCGCTCTACAACGAGCAGATCACGCAGGCCGACACCGGCTGCGACTTCGAGTTCCTCGCCAGGCCGGGCAAGGTGAGCGACCCGTACGCGGGCTGAACCACCCTTCGTTCCACGGCACGTTCAGAGCACTTGGCCGACTTGCCGAACCACGCACGCGAAGCGCTTCACCTAGAACGGAGAACAGTCATGGCCCAAGCCGCAGCCGTGGCGAAACCGCCAGCGCCACCCCGGCGGCGACGTGCCTCAGCGACGCCGCGCAGGCTCCCTTACCTGCTGATCGCACCGGCCGCCCTGCTCATGGTGGGCTTCATCGCCTACCCGGTCATCAGCGTCTTCTACTACAGCCTGCAGCACTTCAACCCCACCAAGCCATGGCGCAACGGCTACGCGGGTTTCGACAACTTCGTGCACGCCTTCACCGACGACCCCCAGTTCTGGGACACGCTGGTCTTCAGCGGGAAATGGGTCGTCGTCGAGGTCGGCCTGCAGCTGATGTTCGGTCTGGCACTCGCGCTCATCGTCAACCAGACCTTCGTGGGGCGCTCGATCGGCCGCGCGCTGGTCTTCTCGCCCTGGGCCGTCTCGGGCGTACTCACCTCCGCTATCTGGGTACTGCTCTACAACTCCCAGACCGGCATCACCCGTTACCTCGCCGACATGGGCATCGGGACGTACGGAACGAGCTGGCTGTCGGACACCTCCACGGTGTTCCCGGCGGCGATCGTCGCGGACCTGTGGCGGGGCGTGCCCTTCTTCGCGATCCTCATCCTCGCCGACCTCCAGTCCGTCTCCAAGGACCTCTACGAGGCCGCCGAGGTCGACGGGGCCAGCCGGATCAAGCAGTTCTGGCACATCACGCTGCCGCACCTCAAGGACGCCATCGTCCTGTCCACGCTGCTGCGCGCGGTCTGGGAGTTCAACAACGTCGACCTCCTCTACACCCTCACGGGCGGCGGACCGGCCGGCGAGACCACGACACTCCCGCTCTACATCGCCAACACCAGCGTCGACGCACACAACTTCGGCTACGCCTCGGCCCTGACGACGGTCGCGTTCGTGATCCTGCTCTTCTTCTCGATCGTCTACCTGCGGCTGAGCAAGTTCGGAGGGGAGAGCAAGTGATCACCAAGGAAGCCACCGCGATCGTGCCCACGCCCGTGGACGACATCCCCGAGCCGCCGCGCCCGCACAAGAAGCAGCGACGCGCCTGGGACGAGGCCCCGCGCTGGCAGATCTACCTCCCCCTGGGGATCTACCTCGTCTTCACCCTCATCCCCTTCTACTGGATCCTGCTCTTCGCGCTGCGCCCGGCCGGTTCGACCTCCCTGGTCCCCTGGCCGATGACCCTCGACCACTTCGAGAAGGTGTGGACCGAGCGAAGCTTCGGCACGTACTTCGAGAACAGCATCCTCGTCGGCCTCGCCACGCTGGTGACGACGACGCTTGTCGCCCTGGCCGGCGGTTACGCTCTCGCCCGCTTCGACTTCAAGGTCAAGCGCGCGTTCATGCTGGCCCTGCTCTGCTCCCAGTTCGTGCCGGGTGCCCTGCTGCTGGTGCCGCTGTTCCAGATCTTCGCCGAGCTTCAGATGATCAACTCGCTGGGCGCGGTCATCATCGCCGAGACGGTCTTCCAGCTCCCGCTTTCGATGATCCTCATCAGCGGTTTCATCAAGAACGTGCCGTACTCCCTGGAGGAGGCCGCCTGGGTCGACGGCTGCAACCGCTTCACCGGGTTCCGTATCGTCGTACTGCCGTTGCTGCGGCCCGGGCTGATCGCCGTCGGCTCCTTCGCCTTCGTGCACTCCTGGAACCACTTCCTGTTCGCCCTGATGTTCCTCAGCGACCAGGGCAAGCAGACCATCCCGGTCGGCCTCAACACTCTGATGAGCGCGGACAGCGTCGACCTGGGCGCCCTCGCGGCGGGCGGCATCATCGCCGCCGTACCCGTGGTGATCGTCTTCGCCTTCATCCAGAAGTGGCTGATCACCGGCTTCAGCGCGGGGGCGGTGAAGGGATGAGGCGGCTCCTTCAAGTGATCGCCGCAGTAGGCCTGTTGGGTGCGGTGCTCAGTACGCCGGCCGGCGCTGAGGCCCGTGACATCAGCCGCGACACCCTGCCCGCAGGCGACGGCTGGGCCTCCGCCGACGGCGGGACCACCGGCGGCGCGGCGGCGGACGACGCGCACGTGTTCACCGTACGCAACCGCGGTGAACTCGTCCGCGCCCTCGACGGCGGCAGCGCCACCCCGAAGATCATCCGGGTCGTGGGGACGATCGACGCCAACACCGCTGACGGTGGCGGGCGCCTGAGCTGCGGCGACTACGCGAAGGGGACCGGCTACAGCGTCCAGCGGTACCTCGCCGCGTACGACCCCCGCACCTGGGGTTCCGCCAGGCCGAGCGGCGTCCTGGAGGAGGCCCGGCAGGACGCCGCGGCCCGGCAGGCCGAGCGGGTCGTGCTGTCCGTCGGGTCCAACACGACCATCGTCGGGCTCGGTTCGGGCGCCGTCCTCAAAGGCGCCGGCCTCCAGGTCAAGAACGCGGACAACGTGATCGTCCGCAACCTCGAACTCCGCGACGCCTACGACTGCTTCCCCGTCTGGCAGCCCAACTCCGGTGGCCTGGGCGACTGGAAGACCGCCTACGACTCCATCTGGCTCAACGGCGCCACCCATGTGTGGGTCGACCACGTCACCGCCTCCGACAAGGGCCACGCGGACGCCGACGAGCCCACCTACTTCGCCCGCAACTACCTGCGCCACGACGGCCTGCTGGACATCACCAACGGCTCCGACCTGGTCACCGTCTCCTGGAGCCGGTTCGCCGACCACGACAAGGCGATGCTCATAGGCAGCGGCGACACGGCCACCGGCGACCGCGGGAAGCTCCGCGTCACCCTGCACCACAACGAGTTCCGCTCGGTGACACAGCGCGCCCCGCGCGTCCGCTTCGGACAGGTGCACGTCTACAACAACCGCTACCTGATCGACCACGGCGACGACTACCGCTACTCCCTCGGCGTCTCCACCGAGTCCGCCGTGTACGCGGAGAGCAACGCCTTCACCACCCCGGGGCACGTCGAGGCCGCCGACCTGGTCAAGAGCTGGAACGGCACCGCCCTGCACCAGACCGGCACCCTCTTCAACGGCTTTCCCGTCGATCTTCTGACCATCTACAACGCCTACAACTCGGGCAGCGAGCGCGACCTCACGGCCGACGTCGGCTGGACGCCTACCCTGCACACAAAGATCGACAGCGCCGAAACGGCCGACCGAGAGGTGGCACGCGGCGCGGGCGCAGGGAGGCTCCCATGAACACGACACCGCTGACCACCTCGACGAGCACTTCGCCGGCCACGCCGCTTCCGGTGGTTCTCGCGGGAGCGCGCGGGCACGGCCACTGGCATCTCGCGAACATCCGCCGGCTCCAGGACAAGGGGCTCGTACGGCTGGCGGGCGTCTGCGAGCTGACCCCGATGACCGACGAGGAGCTGGACGGCCTCGGCGCGCCCGAGCAGTCCGCCGACTTCGGCGCCCTCCTCGACTCCACCGGTGCCGCCATCGCCGTGATCTGCACGCCCATCCCCACCCACACCGACCTCGCGCTCGTCGCCGCCGCCAAGGGCGTGCACCTGCTGCTGGAGAAGCCGCCTGCGCCGTCGTACGCGGAGTTCCGGCGGATGGCCGACGGGATCGCGGCGGCCGGGGTCGCCTGCCAGATCGGGTTCCAGTCGCTGGGCTCGCACGCCGTGCCCGCGATCCGTGAACTGATCGCCGAGGGTGCCATCGGCACCGTGACCGGCGTCGGCGGGGCCGGCGCATGGGCGCGCGACGAGGCGTACTACCGGCGCGCGCCCTGGGCCGGCAAGCGCAGGCTGAACGGAGTGGACGTCATCGACGGCGCCCTCACCAACCCGCTCGCGCACGCCGTCGCCACCGGACTCGTCCTCGGCGGCAGCACCCGCGCCGAGGACGTCACCGGCATCGAGACCGAGCTGCTGCGCGCCAACGACATCGAGTCAGACGACACCTCGTGCGTACGCGTCAGCACGGCGAACGGCGTCCCGGTCACCGTCGCCGCCACCCTGTGCGCCGAACACCCGGACGACCCGTATGTCCTCGTGCACGGCACCAGCGGCCGGATCACCTTCTGGTACAAGCAGGACCGCGTGCTCCTCCAGCGTTCGGGACACGGCCCGGAGGAGTACGAGTACGACCGCACCGACCTGCTGGAGAACCTCGTGGCCCACCTCACCGAGGGTGCCGAGCTGCTGGTCGTGCCCGACAAGACGGGCGCGTTCATGCGGGTCGTCGAGGCGATCCGGCAGGCCCCCGACCCGGCCGAACTCCCGTCGGACGCCTGGGAGTTCGCGCCCGGTGAGGGCCGCCGCCGAGTGGTCCCCGGCATCGACGGCCTCGTCGCGGACGCCGCAGGCACCCTCTCCCTCTACTCCGAGCTGGGCGCCTCCTGGGCGCTCCCGAAAGAGGTGAGCACCTGATGACCCAGATGCCCAACGAGTCGCTGGTCCTGCGGGTCGCGGGCCGCCCGGTCGGCCGCTACACCGGCCGGCCGGAGCTGCCGCCGCGGCACGCGCCGCGCCCGTATCTGCACCCCGTCACCACCCTGGCCGGCACCGCCGTCACCGAGCTCAGCCCCGCCGACCACACCCACCACCTCGGCGTCGGTGTCGCCGTTCCCGACGTCGAGGGGCACAACTTCTGGGGCGGGCGCACCTATGTACGGGGCCAGGGGCCGACGGAGCTGGACAACCACGGCGCACAGCGGCACACCGCCTACCAGCTCCGCGACCCCGACGGCTTCGTCGAGGAGCTGCGCTGGATGGTCGGCGGCGGAGAGCTGCTGCGTGAGCGCCGAACGGTCGCCGCCACCGAACTCACCGGCTCCGCCTGGGCGCTGGACTTCACCTTCTCCGTCACCAACACCACCACCGCCCCCCTCTCCATCGGCAGCCCGGCCACCAACGGCCGCCCCGGTGCGGCCTACGGCGGCTTCTTCTGGCGGGCTCGGAAGGAAGCCACGACTCCCGACGTCTTCACGGCGGCCACCGAGGGCGAGTCGGAAGTCCACGGCACCCGCGCCGACTGGCTCGCGCTGGCCGGCACCACCTGGACGCTCGTCTTCGCCGGGGCCACCGAACAGACGCGCCGCGACCCGTGGTTCGTCCGGGCGGAGGAGTACCCGGGGGTCGGCTCGTCGCTCGCCTTCGACGAACGGCTGCCGATCGGCGCGGGCGAGACCGTCGTACGCCGGATCGTCACCGTCGTCGCCGACGGGCGCCTCGACCGGGGCGAGGCCGCTGCTCTCGTACGGAAGGCGGTGAGCCCGTGATCACCGGTGCCGATCTCGGCGACGGGACCTACCGCAACCCGGTCCTGAACGCAGACTGGTCCGACCCGGACGTCGTCCGTGTCGGCGACGACTTCTACCTCACCGCGTCCAGCTTCGGCCGGGCGCCGGGGCTGCCCCTCCTGCACAGCCGGGACCTCGTCAACTGGACCATCGTCGGCCATGCCCTCGAACGCCTGCGGCCGGCGAACGAGTTCAGGGTCCCGCGTCACGACTGCGGGGTCTGGGCGCCCTCGCTCCGGTATCACGACGACCGCTTCTGGATCTTCTGGGGCGACCCCGACCACGGCGTCTTCCAGGTCAACTCCCCGCAGATACGCGGCCCCTGGACCAGCCCGCACCTGGTCAAGGGGGGCAGGGGACTCATCGACGCGTGCCCGCTGTGGGACGAGGAGACCGGCGAGGCGTATCTCGTGCACGCCTGGGCCAAGTCCCGGTCGGGCGTGAAGAACAGGCTCACCGGCCACCGGATGCACCCCGAGGGCACGGGAGTTCTGGACGAGGGCAAGGTGATCGTCGACGGCGACCGCATCCCCGGCTGGTTCACCGTCGAGGGGCCGAAGCTGTACCGGCACGACGGCTGGTTCTGGATCCTGGCGCCCGCCGGGGGAGTGGAGACCGGCTGGCAGGGCGCCTTGCGTTCCCGCGACTTCTTCGGGCCGTACGAGGAGCGGATCGTCCTGGAACAGGGGGACACCGACGTCAACGGCCCTCATCAGGGCGGCTGGGTGCGCACGGCGGCCGGCGAGCACTGGTTCCTCCACTTCCAGCAGCGCGGCCCGTACGGCCGGGTCGTGCACCTTCAGCCGATGAGCTGGGGTACGGACGGCTGGCCCCTCATGGGTGACGGCGGCGCCCCCGTCGCCGTCCACCGCAAGCCCGATCTGCCCGTGCAGCCGACCGCGGTGCCCGCCACCGACGACGACTTTCCCGGCGGACGGTACGGCCGGCAGTGGCAGTGGACGGCCAACCCGCAGGACGGCTGGGCCCCGCAGCACACGGGGGACGGGCTGCGGCTGAGCTGCGTACGCAGTGCCGACGCCCATGATCTGCGCAAACTGCCGAGCATCCTCACGCAGCGGCTGCCCGGCGTCGAGTGCGCGGTCGAGGTGGAGCTGCGGCTCGACAGCGAGGAGCCGGGGGCGCGGGCCGGGCTCGCCGTGCTGGGCGACTCCTTCGGCTGGATCGGCCTGGACCGGGCGTCCGACGGGACGGTACGGCTCGTCCACCGGTTCGCGGAGTCCGTCGCCGAGCGGGAACGGGACGCCGGTCGTCCGCGGGTGGCTCCGGAGGGGCGGGTCCGGCTGCGGATCGCGATCGGGGCGGGGGCGCGCTGCGGGTTCTCGTACGACCTCGGTGCCGGGGACGGCTGGGAGTCGTCCGGGCCGGTGTTCGCGGCCACCCCATGGCGCTGGGTCGGCGCCCTGCTCGGGCTCTTCGCGCTCGCGCCCGTCGGCGGGGGACACGCCGGCTCGGCCACGTTCACGCAGTTCAGAGTGGTTTCTTCTTAACTCACCTCATTCGTATGCCTGTTGGGAGCCGCAATGACGCACTTCCCTAGCAAGCGCTTGCCGGGCGTCGCCAGAACCCTGGCCGCCGTCCTGGGAATGGTGGCCGCCCTGACCCTCGGGGCGGTCGGCGAGGCGACGGCCGACGCCTCCGCCGCCGACACCACGAAGACAGCCGCCCGATGGACAGACAAAGCGCACGGCTTCGCCTCCCTCGCCGGCGGAACCACCGGCGGTGCGGGCGGCAAGGTCGTGACCGTCACCGACCAGGCCTCGTTGGTGAGGTACGCGGCGGCCGAAGAGCCGTACGTCATCCGGGTCGAGGGCTCGATCGCCGTGGCGCCCTTCGGGTCGGACGTCGTCGTCACCTCGAACAAGACCATCATCGGCGTCGGTGACACCGGCGAGATCGTCCACGGCGAGCTGCACCTCAACCCCGGTACCAGCAACGTCGTCATCCGCAATCTGACGATCCGTGACTCGTACGTCGAGGGCGACTGGGACGGCAAGACGACCGACTTCGACGCCATCCAGATGGACACCGTCGACCACGTCTGGATCGACCACAACCGCTTCACGCACATGGGCGACGGGCTGCTCGACATCCGCAAGGACAGCCAGTACATCACCGTGTCCAACAACCAGTTCGCCAACCACAACAAGGCGTTCGGGATCGGCTGGACGACCAACGTGCTCACCCAGATCACCATCGACCACAACTGGTTCACGGGCACGAAGCAGCGCAACCCCTCCGCCGACAACTGTGCCTACGCGCACCTCTACAACAACTACGTGTCGGCACAGGTCACCGACGGCGATCCCGTCTGGACATACGGGAACTGGTCGCGCGGCAAGACGAAGATGGTCATCGAGAACAGCTACTACGACGGCGTGCAGCACCCCTACCAGGCCGACACCACCGCCGAGTTGGTGCAGCGCGGGTCGATCCTGAAGAACGTCAGCGGGCGGCAGGACGCGTGGGGCACCGCCTTCGAACCGCGCGACTTCTACGCCTACCGGCTGGACCCGGCCGCGGCGGTACCCGCGCTCATCAAGCGCTTCTCCGGGCCGCAGCAGCGGATCGGCGCCGCAGTGACGCTCCACGTACCCGCCGACTACCCGACCGTCCAGGCCGCCGTCGACGCGGTGCCCGCGGGGAACGGCAGCCCGGTGACCATCGCCGTGGCGCCGGGCACGTACCGCGCGAAGGTCCTCATCCCGGCCGGCAAGGGGAACATCCTGCTCCAGGGGACGGGCCGGAACCGCTCCGACACCGTCATCGTGTACGACACGCCTGCCGAGTACGGCGGTTCGACGGGAAGCGCGACGGTCCGCATCGCCGCGAACGACGTCACCGCCCGCAACCTCACCTTCAGCAACGACTTCGACGAGGCCGCGGTCGAGCTGAAGGGCGAGCAGGCGCTCGCGATGAAGACGACCGGCGACCGGATCGTCTTCGAGAACACCGCCTTCCTGGGCAACCAGGACACGCTGATGACCGACAGCCCCAAGCTGGACGTGATCAGCCGGGTCTACGTCCGTGACTCGTACATCGAGGGTGACGTCGACTTCATCTACGGGCGGGCGACGACCGTCATCGAGCGGTCGGTGATCCGTGCGCTGAGCCGGGGCTCCGCCACCAACAACGGTTACATCACGGCCGCTTCGACCTGGACGGGCAATCCGTACGGGTTCCTGATCACTCGCTCGAAGGTCGTGAGCGACGCTCCTGCCGGCTCCTTCCACCTCGGCCGGCCGTGGCACCCGGGCGGCGAGCCCGACGCGGTGGCCCAGGTCCTGTTCCGGGACACCGAGCTGCCCGCCGCGATCAAGGCCTCGCCGTGGACCGACATGAGCGGCTTCTCGTGGAAGGACGCGCGCTTCACCGAGTACCGGACGTACGGGCCCGGTGCCCAGGTGACCGCGGACCGGCCGCAGTTGAGTGCCGCCGACGCGGCGTCGTTCACCGTCGCCGACTACCTGAACGGTACGGACGGCTGGGCCCCGTACACCCGCCGCTGACCCCCCACAACTTCATAGTTCCGATTGATCCAGAAGAGAGAGTGCCGACCAATGAAGATCAGCATCCGCAGAAGCAGGCGCGCGGCCATCGCCGTGGCCCTGGGTTCCGTGCTCGCGCTGACCGCCACCGCCTGTGGCGACGACGGCAGCGGAGCGGGCGGGGACAAGGGCGACGAGGGCTCGGGCAAGGGCGAGATCACCTTCTGGGACAACAACGGCGGTGTGCGAACCGACGTCTGGAAGGAGATCATCTCCGACTTCGAGAAGGCCAACCCCGAGATCAAGGTCAAGTACGTCGGGATACCGTCCGAGAGCATCCAGTCCAAGTACGACACCGCGATCCAGGGCGGTGGCCTGCCCGACGTCGGCGGTGTCGGCGCGGCCATGCTCGCCGGTATCGCCGCCCAGAACGCCCTGGAGCCGCTGGACGCCCGGCTCACGAGCAGTTCGCTGAACGGCAAGCTGACCCAGGGCATGATCGACAGTGTGCGCAGCGCGGGCGGCGGCGACGAACTGTTCACCGTCCCGACCTCCGCGAACAACGGCACGCTCTGGTACCGCACCGACCTGTTCGAGGCGGCGAAACTGGAACCGCCGACGACATGGTCGAAGTTCTACGCCGCTGCCGACAAGCTCACCGACGCGAGCAAGAACAAGTTCGGTTACACCATTCGCGGCGGTGAGGGGTCGATCGCCCAGGCGCTGGACGCGATGTACGGCCAGTCCGGCGTCACCGAGTTCTGGAACGGGGAGAAGACCACCGTCAACGACCCGAAGAACGTGGCGGCGCTGGAGAAGTACGCCGCGCTGTACAAGAACGACACTCCGTCCGCCGACGTCAACAACGACTTCAAGAAGATGGTCGCCCAGTGGGACAGCGGCGAGATCGGCATGCTGAGCCACAACCTCGGCTCCTACCAGGACCACCTGAAGGCTCTGGAGGGCAAGTTCCGGGGCATTCCGAACCCGACGCAGGACGACGGTACCCGGGTCCAGGTCTCCAACCCCGTTGACGGGCTGGGCCTGTTCAAGTCCAGCGAGAACAAGACGGCCTCGTGGAAGTTCATCGAGTTCGCCGCTTCGCACGCGTCCAACAGCAAGTGGAACGAGTCCGCCGGTGCCATTCCGTCCAACACGGAAGCGGCGAAGGACGCGTGGATCCAGTCGGCGGAGGCGACGAAGCTGGCGGCCGAGTCGCTGAACAGCGGCACGATCAAGATCGTGCAGTTGCCGTACTACCTGCCCGACTGGAACACGATCTCGAAGGCGGACAACGAGTCGAACTTCCAGAAGGTGCTGCTGAAGAAGATGAGTGCGAAGGAATTTCTGGACACGCTGGCCGAGCAGCTGAATGCTGCGCAGGCCGAGTGGAAAGAGCAGATGGGCTAGGTCGTTGTTCGGCTGCGGGTGATCCGTGGCTGGTCGCGCCCCGCGGCGGAGCCGCAAACAGCTACAGCCCCGCGCCCCTTTTCGGGGGCGCGGGTCCCCTGTCCCTTCCTTGAAAGGCACAACGTAGTGTCTCTTAGCCGTAGACAAGTGGCCGCTGCCGCTCTTGGTGCCGTTCCTCTCGTCGCCACATCCTCTGGAAGCGCCTCGGCGCATTCCGGTCGCCGTTCCCGCACGATCTACATCGCCGGTGATTCCACCGCCGCCCAGAAATACGCTGACGCCGCCCCGGAGACCGGGTGGGGAATGGCGCTTCCCTTCTTTCTCGGGAAAGGGCTGGAGGTTTCCAATCATGCGGTGAACGGGCGTAGTTCCAAGAGCTTCTTCGACGAGGGGCGTCTGGACGCCATTCTCGGTGTCATCGCCCCCGGCGACTTCCTGATCATCCAGTTCGGGCACAACGACGAGAAGAGCGCCGATCCCGTCCGTTACACCGAGCCCTGGACGACGTACCAGGACTATCTGCGGCTGTACATCGACGGGGCGCGGGCCCGTGGTGCGCGGCCGGTGCTCGCCACTTCCGTCGAGCGCAGAAAGTTCGACGCGAGCGGCAACGCGCTGCCGACCCACGGCGACTACCCCTCGGCGATGCGTGCGCTCGCCGGGGAGGAGCGCGTGGCGCTGGTCGACATCCAGGCGCTGTCGATCGCGCTCTGGCAGGAGCTGGGGGTCGAGGAGACGAAGAAGTACTTCAACTGGACCGAGACCGAGCAGGACAACACGCACTTCAATCCGCCGGGAGCCATCGCCGTGGCCCGGCTCGTGGCCGCCGGACTGGTGCGGCGTCGGGTGCTGGCGCACCGGGACGTGCGCCGCCTCGACGACGAGATCCCGGAGTCCTGGATCACCTGGCCGCAGGCCGCCGCCTGAGCCTTTCCGCCAAGTAGCCCCCCCTTACTTCCTCCAGAAGGAGAGCCGCACCATGAACGCTCGTGCATGTCATGATCGTGTCACCATGAAGGCCGCCGTCCTGCTCGGCTGCACCGCCCTCGTCCTCACCGTCACCGGCCCCGCCGCCCAGGCCGCCGCCCCGGCCCGTGACCTCGGCCGTCAGACACTCGCCGCCGGTGACGGCTGGGGGTCCGACACGGGTGGCACGACCGGAGGTTCGGACGCCGACGCCGACCACGTCTACACCGTCACCACCTGGGCAGAGTTCAAGGCCGCCCTGAAGGCCGGCGGCGACGCGCCGAAGATCATCAAGGTCAAGGGCATGATCGACGCCGTCTCCGAGGGCTGCGAGGCCTTCGTCGCCGGCGGTTACGACCTCCAGCAGTACCTCAAGGACTACGACCCGGCCGTCTACGGCAACGACAAGATAGCCATGGGTCCGCAGGAGGACGCGCGGGTCGCGTCCGCCGCCAACCAGGACGGCGTCATCAAGGCCGCCGTCCCCAGCAACACCACGATTGTCGGCGTCGGCAAGAACTCCGGCATCCTCGGCGGCAGCCTCCAGATCAAGGGCGTCTCGAACGTCATCATGCGCAACCTCACCATCGAGGCCCCCCTCGACTGCTTCCCCAAGTGGGACCCGACCGACGACAACAACACCGGGGCCTGGAACTCCGAGTACGACGCCGTGGTCGTCTACGGCACCGACCATGTGTGGCTCGACCACAACACCTTCACCGACGGCCGCTACCCGGACAGCGAGCGGCCGAGCTACTTCGGCAAGGTCTTCCAGCAGCACGACGGGCTCACCGACATCGTGCGCGGCTCCAACTACGTCACCGTGTCCTGGAACGCCTTCAGGGACCACGACAAGAACATGCTGATCGGGAACGGCGACGGCCTCGCCACCACCGACGCGGGCAAGCTCAAGGTCACCATGCACCACAACCAGTTCGAGGGCATCCTCCAGCGCTCTCCGCGCGTGCGCTTCGGACAGGTCGACGTCTACAACAACAACTACGTGGTGGGCGAGGCGCAGGCGTCCGACTACTACATCTTCGGCGTCGGCATCTCCTCGCAGCTGTACGCCAGTGACAACGCCATCTCGCTGCCGGCCGGCGCCAAGGTCGGCAAGGCGCTGAAGAAGTGGAACGAGTCCCCGCTTACCGCCCGGAACAACTACGTCAACGGCAAGCTGACCGACCTGATCGCCGTCCACAACGCCGAGATCCCCGCCGAGACGCTCCAGTCGGGCGCCGGTTGGACGCCCACCCTGCGGACGAAGGTCGACTCGCCGCGCGCCGTGCCGTACATCGTCAGCCGCGGTGCGGGCGCGGGCAAGGTCTGCTGACCATGGCCGGCCCTCAACTCCCGCTGAACAGAAGGGCGTTCGTCGTCGCGAGCACCGGGGCCGCACTGGCCCTGGGGCTCGCGGCCCCGGCCCGCGCGGCCGGACGCACCCGGTTCGGCCGCTACGGCTCCCCGTCCCGCCGCCTGACCGAGCAGACCCTGTATGTCGACGCGGCCGGCACCGGCGACTTCACCACCGTCCAGGCCGCCGTGACCGCCGCCGACGGCACCGGACACACCCTGGTCATCGCACCCGGCGTCTACCGCGAGACCGTCGCCGTCAACTCCACCCGTACGGAACTGACCTGGATCGGCGCCTCCGAGAACCCGCGCGACGTCGTCATCGTCTACGACAACGCCGCCGGCACCCCGAAACCCGGAGGCGGCACCTACGGCACCACCGGCTCCGCCACCACCCTCGTCCAGGCCGCCGGCTTCACGGCCCGCTGGATCACCTTCGCCAACGACTGGCTGCGCGCCGACCACCCCGGCGTGAGCGGTACGCAGGCCGTCGCCATCAAGGTGCAGGGCGATCGTTCGGCGTTCCACCACTGCCGGTTCCTCGGCCACCAGGACACCCTGTACGCCGACTCGATGAGCCGTGAGGCGTACGCCCGGCAGTACTTCGCGCACTGCTACGCCGAAGGAGACGTCGACTTCGTCTTCGGCCGGGCCACCGCCGTGTACGAGCACTGCCACTTCCGCACCCTGAACCGCACCGACCTCGGCGGCACCCCCTACGGCTTCGTGTTCGCGCCGTCCACCGTGGGCACCAACCCGCACGGTTACCTGGTGACGGGCAGTCGTGTGACGAGCGAAGCCCCGGACGCCTACTACAAGCTGGCCCGCCCCTGGGTGCCCAGCTCGGACACCACCGCCCGCCCGATGCTCACCGTCCGGAACACCCACCTCGGCCCCGGCATCGACGCGGTCGCGCCCTACACCAACATGTCGAACACCTACCCGTGGCAGAGCCAGCGGTTCGCCGAGTACCGGAACACGGGCCCGGGCGCCGAGATCGTCGTCCCCGACAACCGGCCCCAACTCACGCCCGCCGAAGCCGAGTCGGCGACCCGTGAGGCGTACCTGGGCGACTGGACGCCGTGGCGCGGGCGGTGGTGCTGAGATGCGCCGACGCACACTGCTCACCGGGTTCGCCGGAGGGCTGGTCGCCACCGGTACGGTTCCCGCGTTCGCGTCCGGTGCCCGCCGTGTCCTGCATGTCCGCGCCGGCGGCTCGGTCCAGGCCGCGGTGGACACGGTGGTCGCGGCGGGCGGCACCGGCTGGACAGTAGTCGTGCACCCGGGAACGTACCGCGAAGTCGTCAACATCCCAGCCCAGGCAGCCGGGTTGACCCTGCGCGGCGCCACCCGCGACCCGCGCGACACCGTCATCGTGTACGACAACGCCAACGGCACCCGGAAACCCGACGGTTCGGGCACCTACGGCACCGCCGGCTCCGCCACCTTCACCTCGGCGGCGCCCGGCCTGACCGTACGCGACCTGACCCTGGCCAACGACTGGCTGCGCGCCGACCACCCGGAGATCACGGGCACGCAGGCCGTCGCCGCGTATGTCACGGGGGACCGGTCGCAGTTCACGCGCGTACGGTTCCTCGGCTACCAGGACACCCTGTTCGCGGACACGACGCTGCTGACCGCCTTCGACCGGCACTACTACCGCGACTGCTACATCGAGGGCGACGTCGACTTCGTCTTCGGGCGGGCGCGGGCCGTCTTCGACGGCTGCCACTTCCACACCCTCGACCGGGACGTCGCCTTCAGGCCCGAGGGCATGGTCTTCGCGCCCGCCACGGCCCGCGCCAACCCGTACGGCTTCCTGGCCGTGCGCGGGCTGGTGACCTCGGGCGCGGAGGACGGCGCGTACCGGATCGCCAGGCCCTGGGTGCCGTCGTACGAGACAACCGCGTGGCCCGCGCTGGTGGTTCGGGACACCTGGTTGGGCCCGGGTATCGACGCCGTGACCCCGTACATCAACATGCGCGAGGCCTACCCCTGGCAGACCATGCGCTTTCGGGAGTACGGCAACTCCGGTCCGGGGGCGGTGATCCCGGTGCCGGAGAACCGGCCACAGCTCACGGCGGCGGAGGCCGGCGAGCACACGCGGCGGACGTATCTCGGGGACTGGTGCCCGTATGCACGGCCGTGATCCGGCGGTGGGGCGGCGGGCGTTCGTCGTGGGAGCGGGGGCGGCACTGATCAACGGGGGCGTCCAACCCGCCCATGCGGCCCAGGACCTGGAGTCGGCCGTGGTGGAAGGGCCGCTGCCCGGCTTCCACCCGGCGCTCAGGGACGAGCTGGACTTCCCGCTCGCCTGGGACAGATCCGGCGTCCGGGACTTCCGGTCCTGGCGTCGGATCGCCCGCGCCAAGGTGGAGGAAACGCTGCTCGTCGAGGCGGACGGCGACGGCACCCCGTACGACCCGGAGTTCAGTGACCGTCACGAAACGCCCTACTGCACAAGGGAGTTGGTGACCCTCGCGCTCACCCGGTACGAGCCCGTGCGCGGTGCCCTGCTCACCCCGCACGGCCCCGGCCCCTTCCCCGCCGTACTGCTGCTCCACGACCACGGGGGCAGGTTCGACATCGGGAAGGAGAAGCTCGTCCGCCCCTGGTACGACGACACCCGCCTCGCCTCCGCGCAGGCATGGGCGGACCGGTACTTCAGCGGACGGTTCGTCGGTGACGAGCTGGCCCGGCGCGGATACGTCGTGCTGGCGCTCGACGCACTCGGCTGGGCCGACCGGGGCCCTCTCGCCTACGACCAGCAACAGGCCCTCGCCAGCAACCTCTACAACCTCGGCTCGTCCCTCGCCGGACTCATGGCCCGCGAGGACGTACGCGCCGCCCGCTTCCTCGCCGGCCTGGACCGTGTGGACCGGCGGCGAGTCGCGGCCGTCGGGTTCTCCATGGGCGCCTACCGCGCCTGGCAGACCGCCGCGCTCAGCGACGACATCGCCGCCGCTGCCAGCGTCTGCTGGATGACCGGGCTGAAGGAAATGATGGTCCCGGGCAACAACACCCTGCGCGGCCAGTCCAGTTACTACATGCTTCACCCCGGGCTCGCCCGGCACCTCGACTTCCCCGACGTGGCGAGCATCGCCGCACCCAGGCCGATGCTGTTCTTCCACGGCGCCCAGGATCCGCTGTTCCCGGCGGAGGGCGTACGCGTGGCCCACGAGAAGCTGCGCGCCGTCTGGCGCTCGCGCCGCGCCGGGGAGCGGCTGCACACCAGGATCTGGCCCGACCTCGGCCATGTGTTCACCGCACCCATGCAGGACGACGTCTTCTCATGGCTGGACGCCGTCCTGTAACCCCCGCCGCCCACCGACCGCTCCCCCAACCCCCCACCGCTTCCCCCACTCCCTCCCCGTTACGACGAAAGGACCCGCACGTCATGCGTCGTATCAAGTCCTCGCTCACCGCTCTCGCCGTCGCCACCGCCGGTGTCGGCCTCGCGGTACTCCCCACCCCCGCCCAGGCCGCGACCGTGGTCGTCGACACGTCCGCCGAACTGAGCAGCGCGCTGTCGGGTGCCACCGCAGGCACCGTCATCCAGGTGCGCGCCGGTACGTACTACCCGTCGGCCACCCTCCAGTCGACGGCCAACGGCACGTCCTCCAACCGTATCTATCTCCAGCCGTACGGCTCGGAGACGGTCAAGATCGACGGGTCGAACCTGCCCGACGGGGACTGGATCTTCAAGCTGTCCGCCGACTACTGGACCGTCTCCGGCATCACGTTCCAGAACTCGCCGGACAGCGCGGTCGTCTGCCAGTCCTGCGCCTCGACGGTCTGGAGCAACATCAAGACCATCAACGGCGGCGACTCCGGCTTCACGCTCACCGGCGACGGCACCACCAACAACACCGTCAGGAACATCGACTCCTACGGCCACTACGACCCCGCCAACCACGGCGAGAACGCCGACGGCATCGCCGTGAAGTACGGTTCCGGCAGCGGCAACCTCATCACCGGAGCCCGCCTCTACAACAACTCGGACGACGGCCTCGACTTCTGGTCCTTCTCGTCGCCCGTCACCGTCGAGCACACCTGGGCGATGGGCAACGGCAAGAACCGCTGGTCCGACTCGGCGTTCGCGGGCGACGGCAACGGCTACAAGCTGGGCGGCGACGGCGAGACCGTGGCCCATGTCATCAACAACTCGGCGGCCTGGGACAACGCGGGCAACGGCTTCACCGAGAACAGCAACAAGGGCGCCATCGTCATCAACCGCACCACTGCCTACGCCAACGCCAAGTGGGGCTACTACTTCGCCACCGGAGCGGCCAGGCTCGGCAAGAACCTGGCCGTGAGCAACAGTTCCGGGTCGGTGAGCAAGGGCTCCTCGGTCACCTCGTCCGGCAACAACTGGGACTCGGGGATATCGACCCCGTCCTTCGTGTCCACGAACGCGTCGACCACGTACAACTCCCGTGCCTCGGACGGGACGTTGCCCGCGACGACGTTCCTGACGACGGGCAGCAGCACGATCGGGTCGACGATGAACTGACCACCCGCCGGGACACGTCGAGGGGTGCGGCTTCGCTGCCGCACCCCTCGACGTGATCCCGCAGAGGTCAACGGCCTCGTACGGGCCTGATCGACTCCAGGGTCGGTACGACCGGCAGAATCGTCCCGTCGGCCGCGAACCGCATCCGGTCGATGGTGGTCTCCCGGTGCATGCCGTCACCGCCCGCCTTCCCGGGGCCGTTCAGGGCGAACCGGTGGTACACCATGTACCAGTCGTCGGTGCCGGGCACGTTCACCACCGAGTGGTGGCCCGTGGCCTTGATGCCGTGGTCGGGGCGCTTGGACAGGATCGTGCCCCGCTTGGTCCACGGGCCGAGCGGGGACGGTCCGGTGGCGTAGGCGACGTGGTAGTCCTCGCTGCGGGTGTCGTCCTCGGACCACATGAAGTAGTACGTCTCCTGCCGCTTCACCACGAAGGAACCCTCACGGAAGTTGTCCGGGGTGATGTCCCGCACCTTCGCCGCGTCGAACGACACCATGTCGTCGTTCAGTGGAACGACGTATCCGCGTCCGTTGCCCCAGTAGAGGTACGCCTGCCCGTCGTCGTCCGTGAACACGGCCGGGTCGATCATCTGGCCGCTCAACTGCCCCTTCGCCACCAGGGGTTTGCCGAGCACGTCCGTGAACGGGCCCGCCGGGGAGTCGGCCACCGCCACCCCGATCGCCTGCTCGGCGCAGAAGTAGAAGTAGTACTTGCCGTTCCTCGTGGCGATCGCCGGCGCCCAGGCGTTCCTGTCCGCCCACGACACATCGGGGCCCAGATCGAGGATCACGCCGTGGTCGGTCCAGCGGACCAGGTCCTTCGACGAGAACGCCTTGAACCGCGTGCCGCTCCAGCCCTGGAAGCCGTCGGTGGTCGGGTAGATCCAGTATCGGCCGTCCAGGTACTGGATGTCGGGGTCGGCGTACAGCCCCGGCAGGACAGGGCTGCGGGTGGGTACGGCCTCCACCGTCCAGACGCGGTGCGTTCCGTCCGCCGCCGTCACCGTGTACTTCTGCGGCTTGCGGAAGTCGCGCCGCGTACCGGACGCGGGGCTCACCCTCGCACCCTCTCCGACCCACAACTTCGGTGCGAGCCGGGCGAGTTCGGCGTCCGGCCGCATCGGCAGCACGACCTTGGCGGCAGCCTCCGTGACGACGGCATACCCCTTCTGACCGCTGGCCGTGGCGTCCACGACGGACGTCGGGGTCTCCGGGTAGGCGGCCAGCAGCCGGTCGTACTCCGCCCGCGTCACCGGCATCACCGTGCCGTGGCGGGGACTGGCCGGCAGCTGGAAGTTCGCGGACATCGTCCACTTGCCCGAGTCGAGGTCGGTGGTCTCGAAGGGGACGTACCCGCGACCGCCGTACTCGTCGATGAACAGGTACCACTTGTTCTCGGTGTTGGACCTGAAGACCGTCGGCCCCTCACCCCGGTCGATCGCCCCGCTCCCGATGCAGTCGGAGACGACGTCGTACGAGGTGTCCGTCAGCGACGCCGACTTCTCGGCGGTGATGAACTTCGAGCAGGGGCTGGAGGAGGTGGGGTCCCGCTCGTCCTTCGTGTAGCGGTAGTAGGTTCCGTTGTGCTCGGCGACAGTTGAGTCGATCACCGAGTAACCCGGGTCGTTCCAGACCTTCGGCTCGCTGAAGGTGCGGAAGTCCTTCGTCGTCGCGTACATCATCTTGTTGTACGTCGAGCCGGTGTGCCCGGGGTCGTCGTCGGCGTACAGCTTCGACGCCCAGAAGACCACGTACGAGCCGAGCTGCTCGTCGTAGTAGGCCTCCGGCGCCCAGGTGTTGCCGGCCGAGT